>JAICHS010000320.1 GCA_025924775.1 Rhodanobacteraceae bacterium | reverse complement strand
GCTGTTTGTTCGGCCTCAGCGTAGGCGTGCGTTGCTTGCAGTGCGATGGCAAGTGCATGCACCGCCGCGGGATCATTGGGCGAGTTGTCCGCGCGGCGGCGGTAATAAGCAACCGCCTCGTCGGCGCGCCCCAGGGCGGCCAGCGCGATGACGTGCTGGATTGCCAGCTCCGGCGCAGCTTTGCCCGCGGCACAGAACGGCGCGGCGACCGCGAGCGCGTCGGCGTGGCGGCGGCGGTCATTCCAATAACGCGCAAGGATCAAGGCCGCGCGAGGATCCGCCGCTTGTGCGCCGGCGGCGCGGCGCAAGAACTGTTCGGCCTCTTCGTGCTTGCCGGCATTGAGCAGCCACTCACCCAGCATGGTCAGCGTGGGCGTCCACTCTGGATCGAGTGCAATGGCACGACGCAACAGCGCTTCGGCGCCATCTGCATCGCCCAGCGCCAGCTTGGTGCCAGCGAGCAGGCGTTGTGCCTCGACGAAATCCGGATGCTCGCGCACGATGATTTCAAGGCGTTCGTGCGCGGTGTGGAAATCACCACGTTGCAACAGGTCGTTGACCTGGTGCACCTCGGAGAGCAGGCCGGTCGGAATCGTGTTCACAGGCGGACGATATCAGCCTACGGGTCTTGCGCGCAGCGGCATCGCCATCGACTGCGTAGCGCGCCCTACGGTTGCAATGCCTGCGTGAGCGGCGGCTGCGTGGCCGCCGGCAAGCTGACGCCAAGCAATCTGGCGATCGTGGGCGCCACGCGCAGGTTGCTGATGGTGCCGAGGTCGACGTCGTGGCGGGTGTGCGCGCCCGAGGCGACAAAGATTGCTTGCATGTCGGGGTCGGTGTTGAGATAACCGTGCGCGCCGCGGGCCGGGTGCACGCGCCGAACCACGGCACCCGTGACGCCCCAAGTAAAGGCATAGCCGGGTTGCGCGGCAAGGTAGAGGTCAGGTGCCTGATCGGTCGACCCCGGTGCCGGGATGCCGAGCGTGCTCGCCTCCCCGCCGGTGTAGACGTGGGCGACCCCCGGCACGCGGGCGAAATATTTCTTCAGGCGCGCCGCCAAAGCAGCACGCCGTGCCGGGTTGCGGACGTAGAGCGATGCTTCGCCGCCATCCGGAACGACCCAGACCTTCCCGCGGTATCCCCCATGCCGTCTGTGCAACAACCCCATTCGAGCCAGCGCGGCATTTGGTCGGATCGCATACGTGTAGTTGGCGAAGCCATGGTCGGAAGCAACGATGAAGGTGACGCGGTCGAGAATCCCGGCCTTGCGCGTGGCCGCTACCAGCTGCGCAAGGCGGGTATCGGCGTAGGCGTAGGCGGCGTAGGCTGCGGGCGAAAGCACACTGTATGCGTGCTGCAGCGTGTCGGTCTGCAGCAGGTGGATCAGTAACAGATTGGGGGTGTGGTGGACGAGGATGTCGATCGCGGCGTCGGTCCAGATTTCGTCCCGCCAGGCTGGGGTACTGGCATCGAAGGACGTGAGCTGTTCGCGCGTGACCAGCCCCTGTGCTTCAAGGTCGCGCGCAACTGGACCATCCGGATTCGGCACTTCCGCGAATTGCCAGCGTACGTCATGCGCACCGTAGATCGCCACCCAATCGACCTGGCCCGCGCTCATGCCTTGAGCCGCGACGGCGTCGTAAAGCGTCTGTGCACGCACCAGCCGATCTTTGTCGACCCACGGTTTCACCGCGGGTTTGCCACCGTCGGCTGGCAGCGTGATCAGTCCGTTGGCCATCACGTGGTGTACCGAAGCGTTCACGCCGGTGATGAGCGTGGTGTGGTTGGGCCAGGTAATGGTCGGGTTGATCGGCCGCATGGCCTCGGCGTGCGCGCCGTGGGCTTCCATTGCCCGCAGTGTCGGCATCGGCAGGCGTGGATCGTGCAATGCGCGCGCGGGGAGGCCGTCGAGCGTAACCAACACGACGATCGGCCCATGCCGGGCCGCGGTGCCGTCGTTCTTCGCGGCTGCGCCTGGCATGGCTGAACCGGCGGGCAGTGGAGCGCGGAGTGTCGTGCAGCCCGCCAGCGCCGGAATCGCCAGGGCCAGCGCGAGCAGCGGCCCCTGCATCGCCCTCCGAAATGGCCGGCCGGGATATTGCGTTGTCGGAGACCATGACCGCACACAATGGGCGTTCATGGAACGACCATCTCGCTGCTGGCTCGAACGGCAAGGGACACCGGCACGACGCGGCGGCCCGGCTTGATGTCCGGTTTGCGCACCCGGTCCAGGATTCGTGCGGCGGCCTGGCCGCCACGAACGCGCGGCTCGGTCGCAAGGGTAGTGAGGGGAGGCGTGCTGACTGCTGCCTCGGGAATATCGTCGAACCCGGTTACGGAAAAGTCCCGCCCTGGGCGCTTGCCGCGTGCGGTGAGGCCAAGCATCAGTCCCAGTGCGACGGCGTCGTTGTAACAAACCGCCGCGGTCGGCGCTGGGTCGCGAACAAACAGCGCCCCCACTTGTGCTGCAGCCTCCAGGCGAGTGGGCGCGGTTTCGATCAACCAACCGGGGTCAATGGTGATGCCGTTTGCAGCGAGCGCTTCTGCGTAGCCCTTGCGTCGATCGCGACAGGAACTGGAATCGGCGTGGCCTCCGAAGAATGCAATACGGCGGTGTCCCCGCTTGATCAAGTGCTCGGTTGCAAGTCGGGCGCCACGTCGGTTGTCCAGCACCAGGTAGTCCCAGCCTGTCGCAGACCAACGCGTGTGCACAGGTTCGCGGTTGAACAACAACACAGGAACGTGCGTGCCGAGCAGGATCTGGAGGCGCTCGGCGTCGCTGCCTTCGGCTGGCGACAGGATGATGCCAGCTGGATGGTGCTCGAGCAACGACATCAGCACACGTTGTTGGCGTTCTGGCGATTCGCTGGTACTGCCCAGCAGTGTGGCGTAGCCCGCAGCGCCCAGCGCCTCATCGACGCCGGCGGCAAACTCGGCAAAGAAGGGATTGGACAGGTCATTGATGACCAATGCGACGCTCGATGAGCGACGTTGCCGCAAGTCAGCTGCGGCGCGGTTGCGTATGTAGCCCTGCCGCTTCATTTCCGCCTCGACGCGTAGCCGCGTCTTGGCCGCGGGCAACGGACTGCCGCGCAGAACGAGCGATACGGTCGCGCGTGAAACGCCGCAGGC
>JAICHS010000319.1 GCA_025924775.1 Rhodanobacteraceae bacterium | reverse complement strand
GCGCAGGTCCGCGTCGCGCAGCTCGACATCGGTGATGTCCGCCTGTTCGGGCAGGATCGCGACGGTCGCGGCCGAGGTGTGGATGCGGCCCTGGGCTTCGGTGACCGGCACGCGCTGCACGCGGTGGGTGCCGGATTCGAATTTCAGCGCCGCGTAGGCGCCCGCGCCTTCCACGCGCGCCACGGCTTCCTTGTAGCCGCCGTGCTCGCCCGCGTGCGCGGACACGATTTCCGCGCGCCAGCCGCGGCGCTCGGCGTAGCGCAGGTACATCCGCAGCAGGTCGCCCGCAAACAGCGCCGCTTCGTCGCCGCCGGTGCCCGCGCGTACTTCCAGGAACAGGTTGGCGTCGTCCAACGGATCGCGCGGTACCAGCAGTGCCTGCAGGCGGGTGTCGAGTCCGGCCGCCCGCGCTTCCAGCCGCTGGATTTCCTCGCGCGCCAGCTCGCGCAAGTCGGGATCGTCAAGCATGGCCCGTGCATGGGCCAGTTCGTCGGCGGTTTGCGTGGATGCCGTGAAGGCTTCCGCCAGCTCGGCGGTCTGGGCGTACTCGCGCGACAGTTCGCGGAAACGTACCGCGTTGGCGGCGGCGTCGGGTTCGGCCAGCAGCAGGCCGAGCTCTTGGTGGCGCTCCAGCAATTGTTGCAGGCGGCGCGCGAGGTGCGGGTTCACGCGTCGTGCCCGTCTGCGTCCCCGTGCACGTCAGAAAATAGGCGCGTGGCGGCGTCCAGCAGGATCTGGTCGCCGTGCTCGGCGGCTTCGCGCAAGCGCACGCTGGGCGTGTGCAGCAGCTTGCCGGTCAAGGTGTTGGCCAGGAAATCCAGCGTTTCGCCGGGGTCGCGCCCGTGCGCCAGCATGTCCCGCGCGCGCGCCAGTACTTCGTCGCGCTGCGCCTCGGCGGTGGCGCGATAGCTGCGCAGCGGCTGGTCCAGCGCGGCGGCGCGGCGCCAGGCGAGGTAGCGTTCGACCTGCAGTTCGATGATCGCCTCGGCCTCGTGCACCGAGGCTTCGCGCGAGCGGCGGCCGTTGTCGATGGTCTGCTGCAGGTCGTCGATGGTGTACAGGAACACGTCCGGCAGCTTGGCCACCGCGGGGTCGATGTCGCGCGGCACGGCCAGGTCGATCAGCAGCATCGGGCGTCGGCGCCGCTGGCGCAGCGCTTCGACCAGCATCGGGGCGTCCAGGATGGCTTCGCGACTGGCGGTGGCCGAGATCACGATGTCGGCTTCCGCCAGGTGTTTGGACAGGTCGGCCAGCGCGATCGCGTAGCCGCCGATCGGATTCACCAGCGCCTGCGCGGTTTCGATGGTGCGGTTGGCGACGATCAGGCGCTTGACGTTGCGCTCGATCAAATGGCGCACGGCCAGTTCGATGGTGTCGCCGGCGCCGATCAGCAGCACGCAGGATTCGCGCAGGTCCGCGAATGCCTGTTCCACCAAGCGCACCGCGGTGAACGCCACCGATACCGGCCCGGTGCCGATGCGGGTTTCGGTGCGCACGCGCTTGGCCACCGCGAACGCGTTCTGCAGCAGCCGGTCCATCGGCGCGTGCAGGGTGTGCGCCGACCGCGCGGCGCGCCAAGCATCTTTCACCTGGCCGAGGATCTGCGGCTCGCCCAGCACCATGGATTCCAGGCCGGTCGCCACCCGGAATACGTGGCGTACCGCTTCGTCGTCGGTATGCCGGTACAGGAACTCATCCAGGCGTCCCGGGGTCATTTGGTTGCGGGCGTGCAGCCATTGCTCCGGCGTGTGCTCGGCGCCCTCGCGGACGCTGCAGTACAGCTCGGTGCGGTTGCAGGTCGAAAGGATCATCGCCTCGTCCACGCCGGGCTGCGCCGCAAGGTCGGCCAGCGCGGGCGGCGTGGCTTCGGCGTCGATGGCCACCCGTTCGCGCAGCGCGACCGGTGCGGTGAGGTGGTTGAGTCCGAGTGCAATCAGCGGCATGGGAACGTGGGGCAGTGGAACAGACCCTGGGGCGACAGGCTAAGCTGTCGCGTGGCGACAAGCGGAAGAGGACCGGATCTCCGGTGCAGAGTGTGCGGACCATACCCGACGAGTTCAAGCAACGTCACGGCTGGCGCGCCCATTTTAGCGCGATTGTCCTGATTCTCGCGGCTGCGGGGCTGCTGGCCGGGTGCGCGCAGGCGCCGTCACGCCCCGCGCAGGGCGCGGCCGCCCGGCAACCGCTGGCGCAAATCGATTGGCGGGCCAACGGCACCGCCGGCAAGGCGTCGGCGCTGCTGATCGCGGCCGAATTTGCGTTGCAGAACGGGGATTCCGACAAGGCGATCGCGGACTACGTGGAAGCGGCGCGGGTGTCGAATGACCCGGCCGTGGCCAAGCGCGCGTTGCAATTGGCCCTGCTGAACCGCAACGCGGATGCCGCGCAACAGATGCTGCAGCGCCGCGAGGCGCTGGGTGCGACGGCGCCCGAGCTTGCGCTTGCGCGTGGCGAGTTGGCGCTGTTGCGTGGCGACCGTACCGGCGCCGAGCGGCAGTTCGGCTTGCTGTTGTCGCCTGCCAACGTCGAGGGCTGGAAGCGTTTTGCCGAGGCGTTGCTGGTGGCGCGCGATCCTGCGCTGGCCGGGCGTGTGCTGGAAGACCTTGCCAAGCCCGGGCGCCTGCCCGCCGACGCAAGCGTATGGGTGGCGTTGAGCCAGCTGGGCGAGCATCTTGGCCGGCATGCGTTTGCGCGCGCGCTGGCGAACTCGGCCGTCAGCCGGTTCGATGGCGCCGCCAGTATCCGCTGGGCGGCCAGCCTCAGGATGGCGACTGGTGATCGCACCGGCGCGCTGGCGTTGTACCAGCGTGGCGTGGCCGCGCATCCGCACGATGTCGACCTGCGCCTGGGCTACGCCAGCTTGCTGGGCGATGCCGGTGACTACGCCAAGGCGCTGGGTACGTTGGCACAGGGACCGCAGACGTCCGCGACCTGGGCGGCGCGCGTGGCGCTGGCCGCGCGCGCCAAGGATCAATCCGCGTTGCGGCGGTTATATGGCGAACTGCAGCGCGCGCCGGAGGCGCAGCGCGACGACAATGGCTTCCTTCTGGGCCAGCTGGCCGAGTTGCTGCACCATGATGGCCAGGCGCTGGGCTGGTACGGCAAGGTCGTTCCCGACAGTCGGCACGCATTCGATGCCCAGGTGCGCAGTGCCGTGTTGCTGGACAAGTCCGGGCAGGCCGTGCAGGC
>JAICHS010000318.1 GCA_025924775.1 Rhodanobacteraceae bacterium | reverse complement strand
CCATTATATCGCCAATTTCACTGCACGGCGGCCCGCGTTTCACCCGCCTCGCGGTCGGCGACAGCGCCCAGCGTGCGCTGGGCACGAGTGCGGGGTGGCGGCGCCGCTCAGGTTCCCACGCAGCGCGTCCAGCTGCGCAAGAGAGCGCAGCAGATACGCGGTCGTGTAGGACGGTTGAACTCGCGCGCGGACGTCAGCAGCTGGCCCAGTGGCACGCCCCGCCGAAACAGCGCAATCGCCCGTGCCAGGCACTGCTGGCGCGAGTGGCCGCCGGTGTGCGGCAGCCAAAGCACCGCAACACAGTCGCCACATGCTGCTGGCGTTCCCGCTCGGGCGCCGCAGCAACCTCCCGGGCCAAGCCGGCGGTACCGGCCAGAACTGTTCCAGCCTCTCCGTACTGGTGAACCGTCCGGCGTGCAGGGCCAGGAGCATCTCCCGATGATCGGCGACCCGCCACCCCTTCCGACTCACCTGATGTTGGGCAGGGCTTCTGCTTGAATTACCCACAGGCTCCCCGTATCATTGCCGGCTCGCGCGGGAATAGCTCAGTTGGTAGAGCACGACCTTGCCAAGGTCGGGGTCGCGAGTTCGAGTCTCGTTTCCCGCTCCAGACTTTCGAGACCCCGGTACGCCGGGGTCTGTTGTTTCGGGGTCGCGCAATACGGCTTCGTTTTGAGGGTCGCCGAAGCGATCGGCGCAGCGTTTCCCGTCACCGGCCAGGTGGCAGAGTGGTCATGCAGCGGACTGCAAATCCGCGTACGCCGGTTCAATTCCGACCCTGGCCTCCACCATGCTTTCGCGCGGGCCAAACGCTCCCCGGGAAGCCTTCAGCTTTGGCCGTCACCCCGGAATTGCGAAGCGATATCCGGAGCCGGATGCCTCCGTATATCAAGCATCCTGACCGGGCATCCGGCCGCTTTTCAGCACTGGCCACGCGGCCTTGAGGTACGCCAGCCCGGACCAGATGGTCAGGATGGCCGCGATGACCAGCAGCACCTCGCCCACGTACCAGCCACGCAGGAACGTGGCGTCGGGATTGCGTTCCCACAGCAGGATCAGGATGGCGACGATCTGCATCACGGTCTTGAACTTGCCAATCCACTGCACCTTGACGCGCGAACGCTCGCCCACGAAAGCCATCCACTCGCGCAGCGCCGAAACGCTGATCTCGCGGCCCACGATCACCGCGCTGGTCACCGCCAGCAACCACGTCGGGTGGCTTTGCACCAGCAGGAACAGCGCCACCGCCATCATCAATTTGTCGGCGACGGGATCGAGAAACGCCCCGAACGCCGACTCCATGTGCCAGCGCCGCGCCACCCAGCCATCCAGCCAGTCGGTGATCGAGGCCAGCGCGAACACCACCACGGCCGCGATATTGGCAAAACGCAATGGAATCGCGTCGATGACGTTGTGCGAATAGAACACCAGCACCATCACCGGCAACAGGAATATGCGGAACAGGGTCAGCCAGGTTGGCAGGTTGATGCGCATGCTGATCCTTCCGGTAATGTCGTGCCGCAAACGCCGATGCGTAACCTTACAGGCCTTTCACCCGCCCGCCAAACGATCGGGTGGTCGCGTGCAGCAACGCCGCCCGTGCCGCGCGCGCTTGCACCCCCGGGATGGCTGGAACGCATGCCGCAAACCGTGCGCAGATTCCCTCACTCGTGCAGGAACGCGTGGATCCGCTCGGCCAGGTCGCGGTTGATGCCGCGCACCTGGCAGAGTTCCTCGACCCCGGCGCCCGCCACGCCGGCGTACCCGCCGAACGCCTTCAGCAGCGCCGAACGCCGCGCCGCGCCGATGCCCGGGACGTCTTCCAGCGGACTGTGCTCGCGCGCCTTCTCGCGTCGCTTGCGATGGCCGGTGATGGCGAAGCGGTGCGACTCGTCGCGCACCGCATTGATCAGGTGCAACGCCGGCGAGTCCGGGCCCGGCTCCAGCAGTTTGCCGGTATCGCCCAGCACCAGGGTTTCCTCGCCTTCGCGCCGCGATGGACCCTTGGCGACGCCGACCACCCGCAGGCCATCCAGGCCCAACTCGCGCAGCACCGCCAGCGCCTGCGCCACCTGGCCCTTGCCGCCGTCGATCAGCAGCACGTCGGGCGCCTCGCCCTCGCCGCGCGCCAGCGGCTTGAAGCGCCGCTCCAGCGCCTGCCGCATCGCGGCGTAATCGTCGCCGCCGGTGATGCCGTGGATGTTGAAACGGCGGTAATGGTTTTTCATCGGCCCTTCAGGGCCAAACACCACGCACGAGGCCACGGTTTCCTCGCCCATGGTGTGGCTGATGTCGAAGCATTCGAGGCGTTGCGGCGCCATGTCCAGCTGCAGCAGTTTGCGCAGCGCCTCGAACCGGGTGTGCAGCGTCTGGCGGCTGGACAAGCGCGCCAGCAGCGATGCGTCGGCGTTGCGCGCGGCCAGTTCGACGAATCGGGCACGCTCGCCGCGCACCCGCCACTTCAACGCCACCGCGTGCTCGCGGCGCGCGGACAACATGTCCGCCAGCGCCGCCGCGTCGGCGGGCTCGCACTCGCACACCACTTCCGCGGGCGGCGGCTGGTCGAGGTAATACTGCGCAAGGAACTGCCCCAGCACGTCCTCCGGCGTGAAATCGAACGCCAGCTTGGGGAAATATGCGCGCGAACCAAGGCTGATGCCGTTGCGGAAAAACAGCACCGACACGCACGCCACGCCGGCTTCCACCCGGCACGCGAACACGTCCATGTCGGCGCTGGCGCCACGCACGAAGTGGTGTTCCTGCAGGCTGCGCAAGGTGGCGATCTGGTCGCGCAGGCGCGCCGCACGTTCGTAGTCCTGCTTGACGCTGGCGGCGTCCATGCGGTCGGCAAGGTCCGTCAGGATCGCGTCGCTGCGGCCCTCCAGGAACATCACCGCGTGGCGCACGTCCTCGGCGTACTCGGCGGCGTCGATCAGGCCCACGCACGGCGCGCTGCAACGCCCGATCTGGTACTGCAGGCACGGCCGCGAGCGGTTGGCGAAATAACTGTTGGTGCAGTTGCGGATCTTGAACAGCTTCTGCATCAGGTTGAGGCTTTCGCGCACCGCGAACGCACTCGGGTACGGCCCGAAATAACGGCCCTTCTCGCGCTTGGCGCCGCGGTGGAACACGATGCGCGGAAACGGGTCGGCCGACACGAAGATGTACGGGTAACTTTTGTCGTCGCGCAGCAGGATGTTGTAGTG
>JAICHS010000317.1 GCA_025924775.1 Rhodanobacteraceae bacterium | reverse complement strand
GAACGCGCCGCGCAGCCGGTGACGCTGGATTGTGGCGCCGGCGTGCGCCTGACCGGAAGCTACACGGCGCAGAACGTCGCACCGCGCGCACGTGGCCTGGTGGTGCTGTTCCACGGCTGGGAAGGCAGCACGCGTTCGACCTACGTGCTGCAGAACGGTGCGCGCCTGCTGGACGAAGGTTGGGACGTGTTCCGCCTCAACTTCCGCGACCACGGCGGCAGCCACGCGCTGAACCCCGGCATCTTCCATTCCTGCCGCATCGACGAGGTGGTCGGTGCGTTGCGCGCGGTGCAGCAGCGCTATGCTGCGCGCCCGCTGGCGCTGGTTGGTTTCTCGCTGGGTGGCAGTTTCGCGTTGCGCGCGGCGTTGCGCGCGCCGGCGGCTGGCATCCAGCTTGCGCGCGTGATCGCGGTGTGCCCGGTGATCGACCCGCACAGCGGGTTGTTCCGGCTGGAACACGCGCCGCGCATGTACCACGACTACTTCATGTGGAAGTGGCGACGTTCGCTGAAGGCCAAGCAGCGCGTGTTCCCCGAGGTCGAACTGTTCACGCAACGCGACCTGCGCGGCGGCCTGCGCGCGCTGACCGAGGCGCTGGTGCTGAAACACACCGACTTCGGCAGCCTGGACAATTACCTGGATGGCTATTCGGTGGCGGGCGAGCGGCTGTCGGGCATGCGGGTGCCCACGTCCATCCTTGCGGCCTCGGACGATCCGGTGTGTCCCGTGTCGGATCTGGACGGCCTGCGCCTGCCCGCGTGCGTGGAAGTCAGCGTGACCCGGCGCGGTGGCCACTGCGGGTTCATCCGCGACTGGCACCTCGGCAGCTGGGCGGAAGACTACATCGCGGCCCGGCTGGCGGTGCTGCCGGAACGACATGCCACCGCGGCCGCCGAACCCTCCGCCGCGTGAACCCGCGGAACCGCAATCTTGTCCATTTCCCGGTCGCAGCGGCGATCAGGAACGATCGCACAGGCTTTCGCGAAAAGTCAGGCCATGGATGGCCGTTCTGGTGTCGGGGGCGACGAAGAAACCCAGTCTTGTCCATTTCCTGGTCGAAACCGCGATCGCGGACGATCGCACAAATACAGCATAATGCGCGTTCGTTTCGGGAAGCCCCGTCATGCTGGAAGACTTGATCCAACTGCACCGCGCCGGCCACCTCGACGAGGCCGAGGACGGCTATCGCCAGTTGTTGGCGCAGAGCCCGGACGATGCCGAGGTGTTGCACCTTCTGGGCATCCTGCGCGCGCAGCGCGGCGACGTGGCCGAAGGCCTGCAGCGGGTCGAGCGCGCCGCCGAACTGGCGCCCGACAACGCGGCCTGCCAGCACACCCTGGGCGAGATGTACCTGGCCGAAGGCAAGTTGGATGACGCGGCGCAGGCCTACGAGGCGGCGCGCCAGCTGAACCCCAACCTCGCCTCAGCGTACGGCGGCCTGGGCCAGGTCGCGCTGCTGCGCGGCGACATCGACGCGGCCGAAAGCCATTTCAAGGTCGCCCTGCGCGCGGACGAAAACGACGTGCAGGCGATCACCGGGCTCGGCAACGTGGCGCGTGCGCGCGGCGATTCGGCACGCGCGCTGCAACTGCTGACGCAGGCGGCGGAACTGGCGCCGGACGACGCGCTGATCCAGGCCAGCTACGCGCAGGCAATGCTGGACGAAGGCATGCTGGATTTTGCCGCCAAGGCGCTCGACAACGCGCTGGCGGTGAAACCCGATTTCCCGCCAGCGCAGGTGCTGCGCGCCGAGGTGTACGTGCGCAAGGGCGAGCACGCGGCCGCGCTGCCGTTGTTCGAATCGTTGCTGGCGCGCGGCGAACAGACTGCGCGGGCGCGCACCGGACTGGGCGACATCGCGCGCGCCGCGGGCCGTCACGACGAGGCCATCGCACAGTACGACGAGGCATTGCGGGGTCAGCCCGACCTGCACCACGCCGCCATCCGCCGCGCGGATTCGCTGGCGCGCAGCGGCCGCGCCGCGCAGGCCATCGACGACCTGCGCGGGTACGTCGCCAGGCATCCGGAAAGCGTCAAGGCGCACATCGGGCTGGCGCAGTTGCTGCTGCAGACCGGCCGCTTCGACGAAGCCATCGCGGTGTGGACCGCGGCCGAGTCGCATTGGCCCAATGATCTCAACCTCAAGGCCCAGCACGCGCTGACGCTGGATCGTGCCGGTCGCACCGACGCGGCTTTGGCCAAAGCCGAGCAGGCGGCCGGATCGCCGCGGCCCGCGGTTGCGATGCTGCGCGCGCGCGGGGCGTTGCTGGCGGGCGACCCGGCCGCCGCGGTGCAGCGCCTGCAACGCATCGACGACGCCCGGTTCGAGGACGCGCCGCCACGCCTCGCGCGCCGGCGCCAGCGGCTGCTGGGCCTGGCCTACGACGGCCTCGAGCAGTGGCCGGCCGCGGCCGCAGCCTTCGTGCGGGCGCAGCAGATGAGCACGGCGCGCCTGCCCGAACTCGCCTCGCTGGATGCGGCGACGGAAGCCGGGTTGCGCCAACTCGCGGGCGAGCCGGCATTGGCCGAAACGCGCGCCGGCGCGCCGATCCTGCTGTGCGGGCTGCCCGGCTCCGGGGTCGCCCAGGTCGCGGCGCTGCTGGCCGACCAACCCGGCTGGTTCGTGCGCCGGGAACGCTTCGAGGCCGCACCGGACTTCATCAGCGCGCCCTTCGATGCGCGCTTGGTCGCGCCGTTCGACCAGGCCGCACTGGCGGTGCTGGCGCGGCGTTACCGGCGTCCGCTGGAACGCGCGCAGGTGGCGGACACCACCCAGGTGGTGGACTGGCTGCCGGCGCTGGACGCACGCGTGGTACCGGCGATCAAGCGCGCACTGCCGGGCACGCGGTTGCTGATCGTCGCGCGTGAACCGCAGGACATGCTGCTGAACTGGCTGGCGTTCGGCTGGTCCGAGGGCTTCGCGATGGCCGAGCCGCTGGATGGCGCCCGCTGGATGCGCCTCGCAGCCGCGCACCTGGAGCTGGCGGCGCGCCTGTTGCCGACCCACCGGGCCGACGCCGACGCACTGCTGGCCAAGGGCGGCAGCGCGGCGCGGCGGCAACTGGGCGAAGACCTGGGCCTTGGCGGACTGGCGTGGGGTCCGCTGGCACGCGGCGCGCGCAAGGGGCGCGGCGGCCTGCCGGTCAGCTTTGTGGCGGGGCACGCCGCGCATTATCGGGAAGTACTGGCGGAGGCTTTCGCGGCGTTGGACGCTTGAGTCCGTTCGCTTCG
>JAICHS010000316.1 GCA_025924775.1 Rhodanobacteraceae bacterium | reverse complement strand
CGCCACTGCAGCTCGGCGCGCGCCGACGGGTCGTGGTCGCCGATCAGGGACGCGGTGGTGCGCAGTGATTCCGGATCGTCGTCGCCACTGTCGTCGGCGGGTTGCGAAAGCGCGATGTCGTTGCGCTCGAATTGCATCAGTCGCCAGTTGTCCGCGCCCAGCCGGATGTCATAACGGTGGCCGTCGTGCAGCGCGATGAAACGGTTGTCTTCCTGGCCCTCGTGGAACAGGTCGCCGTGGTCGGCGACGATCACGCTGATGTCGGTGACGCCGTTCTTGTCCACGCGCTCGCTTTCAACGAACAGCTTGCCCAGCCGCGTGCCGTCGGGGCTGACGGTGTTGGCGAACAGGATGCCGCCGCGCCCGGTGAGGCTGGTGAAGCGCCCCGCCTCCAGTCCCGCCGCGATCACCGAGCGGTTGGCCTGCTCGACTTCGGCATTCGACGCCCGCGAGGCCAGCGGCCCCAGCCACAGCGCCACCAGCGCCACCGCGATCGCCGAGCCGACTGCAAAGATCGCGGTGGGTTTCAGCAGGCCCTGCGGGCCGAATCCGGACGCGGACAGCACGTGCATTTCGCTGTCGCGGTACATCCGCCCCAGCGCCAGCAGCACGCCCAGGAACATGCCCATCGGCAGCAGCGCCTGCAATGTGTTGACCAGGTTCAGCCCCAGCACCGTGAACATCACGGCGCCCGGAAGGCGGCCGGTCGCGACCTTGTTGGCGATGTCCGCGAAGGTGCTGCCGGTGAAGATCACCAGCAACACCACGACCGCCGCCAGCGCGCCGAACAGGTACTCGCGCAGGATGTAGCGGTCGAGGATGGAAAGTCGTGGCATCGGCTAGACTGGTCGTTTGCGAACAGGTTTCGCAGTGTAGTGGCACGCACCTGTTTGCCTGTTCTCCGAGGAGTGTATTGCGATGCTTGAATTCAGCCAGAGTTCTGCCGCCCCCGACGCCGTGGACAGCGCATGCGTGGTGGTGGGCGTGTTCGAAGACGCGATGTCGCCGGCCGCGGCAGCGGTCGATGTTGCCGGTGGCGGCGTGCTGGCGCGGCTCAAGACCTCAGGCGATCTCACCGGCAAACCGGGTGCCACGCTGGTGCTGCATGGGATTCCCGGTGTCAAGGCGCCGCGCGTCGTGCTGGTGGGACTGGGCCGCAAATCCGCCCTGGACGCGCACGCTTTCCTGCGCGCCTGCAACGATGCGGGCAACGCGCTGAAGTCGCTGCCGGTGACGGACGCCACCGCATACCTGCCGGAAGTGGATGTCAGCGGCCATGATGCGAACTGGCGCGCGCGCACCTGCGCGCTGGCGATCGATCATGCCTGCTTCCGTTACACCGCGACACTGAAACCCGCCAACGCGGATGCGCCGCGCCCCGCGAAGCTCGCGCTTGCCGCGGGCGCCGATGTAGCGCAAGGCATCGCGCAGGCGCGCGCCATCGCACGCGGCGTCACCTTCGCGCGCGAACTCGGCTGCCTGCCGCCCAACCTGTGCACGCCCACCCACATCGCGGCGCAGGCGAAAACCATCGCCGACGAACACGCGGAATCGGTGACGCTGGAAGTGCTGGAGCGCGCCGACATGCAGAAGCTCGGCATGGGCGCGCTGCTGGCGGTGTCCTCGGGTTCCGCCACGCCGCCCAAACTGATCGTGCTGCAGTACAAGGGCGCGGGCGATGAAAAGCCGCATGCCCTGGTCGGCAAGGGCGTCACCTTCGACGCGGGCGGCCTCAACATCAAACCGACCGGTTCGATGGAGGAAATGAAGTACGACATGTGCGGCGCGGCCGGCGTGCTCGGCGCATTCCTCACGGCCGTCGAGATGAAACTGCCGATCAATTTGGTGTGCGTGGTGCCGTCGGTCGAGAACGCGGTCGATGGCGGCAGCTATCGTCCCAGCGACGTGCTGCACACCCACGCCGGCATCACGGTGGAAGTGTTGAACACCGACGCGGAAGGGCGCCTGATCCTGTGCGACGCGCTGGCCTACACCTGCAAGCGTTTCCAGCCAGTGGCGCTGGTCGATGCGGCGACGCTCACCGGCGCGTGCGTGGTCGCGTTGGGTGCGCATGCTTCCGGCCTGTTCAGTGCCGATGACGCGCTGGCCGATGCGCTGCTTGCCGCCGGCAACGCGACGCTCGATCGCGCGTGGCGGATGCCGCTGTGGAACGACTACCGCAGCCAACTCGAATCCGCGTTCGCGGACATCGCCAACATCGGCGGCAAGAGCGCCGGCGCCGTCACCGCCGCGCTGTTCCTGTCGCACTTCACCGAAGGCACGCGCTGGGCGCACCTCGATGTCGCCGGTACCGCGTGGGTGCCAGGCCGCAAGGGTTATGCGACCGGCCGGCCGGTGCCGCTGCTGGCGCAGTGGCTGATGGATTGCGCCAACATGTAGGAGCGCGCCATGCGCGCGATCATGGGCTCGGAACGATCACGCGTTGAACAGTCGCGGGCAAAAGAAAGAGCGGCGCTGCGCGCCGGCCCGCTCCTACAAGGCTCGCTTCGCCGCATCCAGCCTGTCGCGCAAATCTTCCGGCAGTACGGGTTTGCGCAGGAACGCGTCCATGCCGGCCGCGCGTGCGCGTTGTTGCTCGTCGCCGTGCGCGCTCGCGGTGAGCGCGATGATCGGCGTGAGGTCGCCGCGCTGGCGCAACAGGTTCGCCAGCTCGCAGCCGCCCATGCCGGGCAGGTCGAAGTCGAACACCATTGCATCGAAGGCATCGCCGGCATCGATCTCCGACAGCGCGGCGAGTGCGTGCGGCGCCAGCGTCACCGCGTAGCCGAAGGACTCGATCAGGCCCGCGATGGCTTGCCCCGCGATCGGATCGTCTTCGACCAGCAGCACGCGCCGCGCCGATGAGGTGGGCGATGTCGCCGCGGTTGCATCTGCACGGACGCGAGCAGGCGCGCGAACGGGTATTGCCGCTTCGGCCGATGGCGTCACGCCGGCCAGCGGCAACTGCACGGTGAACGTGCTGCCGCGGCCGGGCACCGACTGCACGCCGATGTGGCCGTCCATCAGCGCGACCAGCTCGCGGCTGATCGCGAGGCCGAGTCCGCTGCCGCGCTGCAGGCGTCCGTAGTCGGCCTGTTCGAAGCGCTGGAAAATGCGTGCGCATTCTTCCGGCGTCATGCCGGGTCCGTTGTCGATCACGCTGTACGCGATGCCGTTGCCGTCGCGCTCCAGCTTCAGGGTGACGCCGCCTTGCGTCGTGAACTTCAACGCGTTGTGGGTGAGGTTGAACAGGATCTGCTGCACGCGCAGCGCATCGCCGCGCACCGCGCGCGGCACGTCGGG
>JAICHS010000315.1 GCA_025924775.1 Rhodanobacteraceae bacterium | reverse complement strand
TGTCGCCGAGGCTGACGTGGTTGCGGTCCAGAAAGGCATGCACGCTTGCCGCCTGCGCCAATGGCGCCAGCAACACCAGCAGCACGAGCCACCAGCAACGCATCATGGTTGGCCATCCTCTTGCGGGTTGCCGTTGCGCTGCTCCCATTCCAGTCTGAACTTGCGACGCAGCAAGGCCCCCGGATCATCCGGCACGTCGCGCAGCATGGCCCGCTGTTGCGCATCGAAGCGGTCATCAGGCTTCGTCTGGTCCTGCCCCAGCGCGAACGCCTTGGCGTCAGCGTGCCCGTTCGCGGGCGACGAGCTGCGCGCCTGTTGCAGCTCCCGCGCCAGTGCCTGCGCGGCCTGTCCCGTTTGGTGTTGCTCGCGCGCGGCCGCGGACGCGGACGGCGCCTTTTCATCACGCGCGGACGGGTCGTTGCCGTTGCGTGCTTGCGACTGCGCGGACGGGTTCGCGTCGGGACTGGATTGCGAACCGGACCCGGCGCTCGACGGCGACTGCGATGTCGGCTGGCCGCCCTGCGCCCCCGAGCTGCCTCCGGGTTGCGACGACTGCCCTTGCGCTGACCCGGCGCCCGATTTCGATTGGCCCTGCCGTTTGCCTTGTTGCTGACCTTGTTGTTGGCCTTGCTGTTGCTTGCCACCGCCTTGCTGCGGTGGCGGCGCATGCTTTTTCATCCAGGCCTCGACGGCCTCCAGATTGGCGCGCGCATCGGCCAGCTTCGGGTCGCGCTGCAACGCCTGTTTGTACGCATCAATGGCCTTGTCATAGTCGCCCTGCCGGGCCATGGCGTTGCCGAGGTTGTAGCGCGAACGTGCGTCATCGCCCTTGGCGAAAGCGCCGGCCGCGGCCGCGTAATCGCCATCGCGATAGTCGGCGGCGCCGGCCACGCCGGGCGTGGTGGCCAGCTTGCGCGCCTGCGCCGCATCGCCCCGGCGCAACGCCTGCAAGGCACGCTGGTCGCGATTGGCCCACCACGAATCCCAGGTGGCGGCGTGCGCAACCGGCATCCCGATCGGCAACACCAGCAATGCCAGCACCAGCAGCCAGCCGCGCCGGAATGCCAGCGCCGCCACGACCGCCAGCACGGGCAGCAACCAGACCCCGCCATCACGCCACAACTGCGCGCGCTCGCCGTGGCTGGCATGGCCCGCATCCGCCACCGGCGCCGCGAACGCCGTTGCCCCCGAGCCATCCGGCTGCAGGACTACGTAGCGGCCACCGCCCGCGGCGGCCACCGCCCGCAGCGCGGCATCGTCGCGCCGCGTCATCAACATGCCCCCCGAGTCACTGGCGAAGCCGCCGCTTGCTTGCGGCACGGGCGCGCCGTCGGGGGTGCCGATGCCCAGCACGTCCACGCGGACACCCAGTGCGCGCGCGGCTTTCGCCTGCGCGGCGGCCGCGGCGTCGGCGGTGCCGGTGACCAGCACGATCTCGCCGCCCTTTGCGTGCGCCTGCCGCAGCAATTCCACGCCCTGGCGGATGCCCGCCGCGGCGTCGTTGCCGGGGACCGGCATCACGTCGGGCTTGAGCGCCTGCAACAGATTCAGGATGGTGTGCTTGTCATCGGTCAGCGGCGCCACCGTGAACGCCGCGCCGGCGTAGGCAACCAGCGCCATGCGCGCATTGCCCGCGGCATCCAGCAGGTCGCGCACCGCAAAGCGCGCGCGGGTCAGGCGATCGGGCGCAACGTCCTGCGCCAGCATGTCGTCGGAAAGCGAGAGCACCACCACGCGCGCCGCGCCGTTCACATACAGCGGCGTCGGCACCTTTTGCCAGGCCGGTCCCGCCAACGCGGCTACGGCCAGCAGCCAGGCGCCCGCGGCCAACCCCAGCGCCAGATGCTTGCGCGTGCCGCCATCGTGCACGAGGTACGGCAACAGGGCCGCATCGGCCAACCGCGCCAAGGCCGCGCGGCCACCGCCGTTGCGGGCTAGGCGCCACACCACCAGCGGCAGCGGCAGCACGGCCAACCACCACCACGGCCGCAGGAAATGCAGCGGGAATTCCGCGACGTTCATGCGCCCGCCACCCTGCGCGGTCGTGGCATGCGCCAAGGCAGCAAGGCGCAACCCAGCAGCAACGCCAGGCCCAGCGGCCACGGGTACAACTCGCGATTCGGCCGCAACAGTGACTCACCGCGCGCCAGCGGCTCCAGGTCGTCGATGCTGCGGTAGGCCTGCGCGAGCTGGCCGCCATCGGATGCACGGAAAAACCGGCCGCCGGTGGTATCCGCGATCTGCGTGAGCACGTGCACGTCCAGCTGGTTGTCGGGCGCGGCGAACTGCATGCCGAAGGCGCTGATGGCCTGCGCGCTGGAGCCCACGCCGATGGTGTAGATGCGCACGCCCGCGGCCTTGGCCAGCTTGGCCGCATCCAGCGGCGCGACGTTGCCCGCCGTGTTGACGCCGTCGGTCAGCAACACCAACACGCGGGCGCGCGCGGGCAGCGCCGACAGGTGCTTGATCCCCAGCACGATCGCGTCGCCGATCGCGGTTTCGCGTCCCGCCAAGCCCACCGCCGCGCCGGCCATCTGCTTGGCCACCGCATCCACGTCGAACGTCATCGGCGTCAGCAGGTAGGCCTGGGTGCCAAACAGGATAAGGCCTACGTCATCGCCGGAACGCTGGGCGATGAAGCGCTGCGCGATGGCCTTCACCGCGGCAAAGCGGCTGACCACGGTGTCGCCGAAACGCATGTCCTGGATCGCCATGCTGCCCGAGCAATCCACGGCCAGCATCAGCGCGCGCCCGGTATGCGCGATGGCTTGCGGCGGCGCCGGCTGCTGTGGCCGCGCGGCCGCGCCCACCAATGCCAGCCACGCCACCGCGGCCAGTACCACGCGCCAGCTGCGAATCCGACCCGCTGATTTCGCCTGCGCCAACGCCACGGGTTGCGGCAGCCGCAGCGCCGCGCCCGGGGCAGTGGGCGGCAGGAACTTCCACACCAGCCACGGCAGCGGCAGCAGCAGGAACATCCATGGCCAGGCGAAGGTCATGGTGCAGGCCTCCGCAATGTGTACTGCGCCGGCGTTACACCCCCCGGCGCCTGCGGCGCACGCAGCGCATCGCGGCACCATTGCCGCAGCGCGACGAGCAACGCCTGGATCTCTACCGTGGGCTGCGCGCGAAACCTGGCATCGGCAAGTTGGTCCAGTGCGGCGCGCGTCACCGCTGCCCGCGCGTATCGATGCACGAAAGCCCGCCACGCTTCGCCCGTTCGGCTGGCAACCTCCGGCTCGACCCGGCGCGCCACGCGCCGCAGCAGGCGCGAGGCCCCATCGACCACGCGCGCGGCGTCGCCGTCA
>JAICHS010000314.1 GCA_025924775.1 Rhodanobacteraceae bacterium | reverse complement strand
GTGACCGGCGCATAGGTGCCTTGCAGTGGCTGCGGAATCGTGGCGCAACCGCCCAGGGCCAGCGCACCGATGATTGAAACGAACAGCAGACGACGTGACATGGCAAGCCTCCGGAAATCCTGAATCGTTGTTGACTTATTTGACCACACGGCGAGGGTGGAATTTGCGCACGCTGCGTACGAACGCGCGAATTCGTTCAGGCGGCGGCTCGGAGTACGCATAACGCAGTACAAGATACTCGGTTGACAGGGCCTGCAGGCTGGGTGCGAGGCCGGGCAGCGCGATCGCCGAGCGTCGATAGAAATCACGTGGGCCTTCCGCCGTTCCACGCACGAGCCCGATGCGTGCCAGGCGGGCTTGCACGCGCAATTGTGCCGCAGCCAGCGTGTCGCGCGGCTTGCTGCGCGGGCGTGCGGAAGCCAGCAGGGCACCGAGGGCAAGCGCCAGGAACACGCTGACGGCCAGCGCGATGCCCAACATCTGCGCGGTCGTGTGCCGGATGCCGAACGGGCTGAACAGCCGGCTTTGCTTCAAGGCGTCAAAGCCCACAACCGTCTGGCCCCACCAGCGGTTGATCACGTCCAGGCGGTTTTGCCACGGCATCCACCAGACGCGATCGCCCCCACCGACGTCGCCCAGCGCGCCGCCGGCATCCGCCGTGACCACCCGGCTGACCGCCGCGGTCGGGTCCGCGCGCACCCAGCCGCGCCCGGTCAGCCACACCTCCGACCACGCATGCGCATCGGACTGGCGAATCAAGAGGTAGTGTGCGAACGCGTTCCAGTAGCCGCCCTGGTAGCCCACCACCACGCGCGCGGGGATGCCGGCCGCGCGCATCAGGAAGGTGAAGGCGCTGGCGTAGTGCTCGCAAAACCCGGTTTTGGTGTCGAACAGGAAGTCGTCGATGCTGTTGCGCCCCAGGGGCGGTGCGTCGAGGTCGTACACGAAGCCGCCGTTGTGGATCAGTTCGAGCGCATCACGGACGATCCTGGCGTCATCCTTGCCGGCGGCGGCACGCCAGCGCGCGGCGAGCTCGCGGGCACGCGGGTCGAACCCGTCCGGCAGTTCCAGCGCCGCCGCGCGGATGCGCGGGTCGAGCGGTGCGGGCGCCAGCCGGTAATCGGTTGCCGACGCGACACGGTAGTGCAGCGTCTGGTTGATCGGCTTGATCGACCATAGCGTGTGGTCCGGCCCGAGCAGCGCGCCCTCGGGACTGTCCAGCGGCACGTCCAGCGCAAACATCCAGTGCTGGTGGCTCGCCAGCAGCGTCACATCGTAGTGCGTGACCGCGCCGCGCACGCCCACGGGTACGGGTCGCACGGCACGCCGCGCGGCCGTGCCCGGCAGCCACGCGCGGCCATCGAAGCTCCACAACAGCATGCCGCGGAAGTAGCGCTGGCTTTCCGGCGGAGGCGGACCGTCGAAGCCGACGCGCATCGCCACCGTGTTGTCGGTCAACAGCGAGTGCAGGTCGCCGGGCGCCATCCGGTCGCTGACTCCGGTGTGCGCGACGCCGCTGTCGGGTGCACCCCACAGCGGTGTCGCCAAGCGCGGAATCAACACGAATCCCAGCAGCGCGGCTGGCAGGCTCGCGGCCAGCAGGACCGTGCCGGGCTTGAATGCGGGCAGCCAGCCGTGCCCGGGCAGGCCTGGTTCCAGCGCGCGCAGGGTGGCCAGCGGGGGCAGCAGCAGCAGGCCAACGAAGATCGTGAAGCCGAGCGACTGGTCGAACAGCAGGGCGCTCATCAGGATGAAACACGCGAAGCCCACGGTCATGCGCGCGTCGCGCAGGCGCTCGCTTTCCATGATCTTGACCACCAGCAACCCGCACACGATGGCGGCCCCGGCTTCGCGCCCGAAGGGCGTGCCGTAAACCGCGACCACGGCCAGCGGCACGGCCACCAGCATCAGTAGCCGCAGCGGCGCAGGTATGGCGCGGCGGCGCCGGCGCCGCTGCCACCAGCGCGCGACGGTGGCGGCCACCAGCGCGGCCGTGTACCAGGCGGGCATGTGTGGGGCGTGCGCAGCCAGCACGCTCGCGACCGTGAGACACAGCAGCGTGAACGGCAAGGGCGCCAACGCCCAGGCTTCGCTGTGGGTACCGGGCGGCGCGTGTGGGCGCTTCACGGCAACTCCGCCAGCGCGGTCAGGCAGCGGTGGTAGTGCGCGGCATCGCTGGCAGGCCCGAAACTGCGGCGATCCTCCAGGATCAGGATCCACGGGTGCGCCTGGGCGTAGGCGTCGCAGACCCAACCGGTCAGGCGTGCGATGCGGGTCTCGCGATCCACGCCCGACAGCGCGTTCCAGTCGAAGCGCAGGGGCTGTCCGGGCGCGGCGTGGTCGAACTGGCGCACCAGCAGGTGTTCATGGCGCGCGCTGGCCTTCCACGCGACGTGGCGGATCGGGTCGCCGGGGTGGTAATCGCGCAACCCGGCGAATTCGTCGCCGCCGGCGCTGCGTTCATTGGGATTGTCGTGACGCGCGCGCGGTGGCGTGTCGTGCAGTGCGCGCGGGTACACCAGGACGTGCTGGTCCGGGGTGATCCAGCTCCACGCGCGGAACATGCCGAACGGCAGCGTGCTGGACAGGCGCATCCGCGGCAGCGCCATCCAGCCGCGCCGCTCGGTCGGGACCGTCAGCGTGGTCCGGCTGGTGCCGCGCCGCAGCGGGCAGGGCTGCTGGATTTCGTCCAGCGCGATGTGCAGGCCGGGGCGGTTGCGACCGTCGTCGGCGAAGGCGAGGTGGAGCGGCAGGCGCGCATCGCAGAAACCGTGGTCGGCGTGCAACGAGCGCAGGGTCAGATCGTGCAGTTCGCGCCAGGTCAGCAGCATGCTGCAGGCCAGCGTGGCGCCGAGCATGCAGGTAAGCAGCAATGCTGCGTTGTTCTGGTAGTTGAGCGCGCCGGTCAGCATGGCCGCCAGCAGGACCGCAAAGCCGAGCCCCGCGCGCGTCGGCACGATGTAGATGCGGCGGCGGTCGAGCCGGATGGGCAACGGCTCGGGTGTGCGGCCGCGCGCAAGTCCCGGCAGCCAGCGGCGGATGCGCGCCGCCAGGTTCGCGCCCGAGCCCCGCGCGGCGGTGTCCATCGGCTTACTCCACCGCGACCGATTCCAGCAGCGCCTCGGCCAGCGCCTCGCGCGCCAGGCCGCGCGCCGGAGTCAGGCGATGTCCCGCAACCGCCACGAACATCGCCTGCACGTCCTCGGGCAACGCGTAGTCGCGATCCCCCAGCAGCGCCCACGCGCGCGTCGCGGCCAGCAGCGCCAGCCCGGCACGCGGCGACAGGCCGGTGCGGATGTCCGGGTGCTTGCGGCTCGCCGACAACAG
>JAICHS010000313.1 GCA_025924775.1 Rhodanobacteraceae bacterium | reverse complement strand
CGGGTGGAGGGTTGGGTACCCCCGCGCTACTTGCGGTTTACCGTCGCGTACGACTGGTAACGCCGACACGCCGTGCTCTCAGCCGCCGGGATCTGTGCCCGGCGGTTTTTTTCATCGGGTCGTGGGTTGTTGGCATAATCGCTGATGGATGGAATTGGGTGCCGAGATGACGAGTCTTGAGTCATCGCCTGAATCGACGAAACTTAGGCCGCTTTCGCCCATGGCGGCGAGGTTACTGATGCGCGGGCGGAAAGAGGTGCAGTCCGGGGATGCCGAGGCCGCGTTGCGGACGCTGACCAGCGCACTTGCTTTGGCGAAAGATGACGCCGAGATCACGCGTTGGATGGGTATCGCCGCTCAAAACCTGGGGGATCATGCCGGCGCTGCAGATTGTTTTCAGCGGGCACTTGATGCACTGCCCGATGATGCGGATTTGCATATCGGGCTTGGTGTTGCCCTGTACCGAACGGGTCGAGAGAATGACGGCTTGGCACACTTGCAACGAGCGTGCGAATTGGCGCCGGATTCTGCAGCGGCCTGGTACAACCTGGCTGAAGGTTTGTGGCCGCTGGACCATGCAAATGCGGTGGTCGAGGCCTTGCAACGTGCACTGGCGATTGATCCTTCGAATGTGCGGGCCAGGGTCGGTTTGGCGCGTGCGCAAGCGGGTATTGGCCGGATCGATGCAGCGGTGTCAGATCTGCGCGAGCTTTTGCGCCGCCGGCCGGATTGCGCCGAAGCATGGTTGGCACTGGCCGACCTGAAAACGGTTGTGTTCGATGAACAGGATGTGCGTTCGCTCGAACGGTCGCTTGCGAACCGGGCTTTCTCGCCCGACATGCGTATCCGGTTCGAGTTTGTACTGGCCCATGCGCTGGAAGACCAAGGTGATTACGCGCGCGCTTTTGATCTGCTCGAACATGCCAATGCGGCGCAACGTAAGCGAGTGAAGCGTAATGCTGCAGGCGAACACGAACGAGTGGAGGCGATTTTGCGGGTGTTTGCGGAACCTGTGGCATGTGCGCCGGATACTGAGCTCGGACACGAGGTGATCTTCATCGCAAGCCTGCCGCGTTCCGGCTCCACACTGGTTGAGCAGATTTTGGCATCTCATCCGGAAGTGGAGGGCGCCAATGAAATAAAGGATGTCGGCCGGGTGGTTGAATCGGAAACGCGCCGCCGTTTCAGTTCGTTTCCGCTCTGGGTCCCGGATGCGACTGCGCAGGATTGGCAGCGACTCGGCCGGGAATATCTTGAGTGCACCGCGCGCTGGCGCGAACACAAGCCCCGCTTTACTGACAAGAACCTCCTGAACTGGACACTTGCGGGGGCCGCGTTGTCGATGTTGCCTGCGGCGCGCGTGGTCATCGTGCGCCGCGACCCGCTGGAAACCTGCCTCGGATGCTATCGGCAATGGTTCGACCAAGGTGCGGAGTTCAGCTACGACCTCGACGAAATGGCCGATATGTATATCGGGTTCTGGCGGTTGACCCGCTTCTGGCTGGAGAAATTCCCCGACCGCGTGTTCGATCTGGAATACGAAACGCTGGTGGCTGAGCCCGAAACCACCATTCGTCGATTGCTGGATTTCTGCGGACTACCGTTCGCGCCGGCTTGCCTGGCGTTCCATCGCACCGAACGTACCGTGCTGAGCACCCCCAGCGCGGCGCAGGTAAGGCAACCGCTGCGGCGCGACACGGCCCGTGCGCACCATTACGGCGACCGGCTGGAACCGCTGCGTCGGCGTCTGCGTGCAGCGGGTTTGATGCATGAGCCTCGCTGAGGCTCGCGGCGTGCCGATGCGACCAACATGCCGTACGCTTGGCGACGGGCACTGCGGCCGCTCGACCCGCGACGTGGAAAGGAGCCACCGGTGTCAACCATCCATGACCGCCTGACTGAACTCGGACTGACCTTGCCACCCCCGGTGAAGGTGCCGCCCGGGGTGGTGCTGCCGTTCCGCTTCGTGCGCGTGGTGGGCGACCGTGCGCTGGTTTCGGGGCACAGCGCGCAGGCGGACGACGGCGCCATCGCGGGACCGTTCGGCAAGGTTGGCGGCGAACTGACGCTGGAGCAGGGGCGGGTGGCCGCGCGGCTGACGCTGTTGTCGATGCTGGGCAGCCTGGCGCGCGAACTGGGTGACCTGGATCGCGTGACGCACTGGCTGCGCGTATTCGGGATGGTGAACTCGGCGCCGGGGTTCACGCGCCAACCGGCGGTGATCAATGGCTGTTCCGAACTGATCCTGGCGTTGTGGGGCGCCGACGCGGGCGCGCACGCGCGCAGCGCGGTCGGCATGGCCGAGCTGCCGTTCGGGGTGCCGGTGGAAATCGAGGCCGAGGTGCGGATCCGTCCGTAGCGCGTCCGCAGCCGCGGGCGCTCAGGCGGTCCAGATCTGCCCGAACACGCGGCTGAAGTTGGTGCCCAGCACCTTGTCGGCGACACGCGCGGAATACCCGTGTTGCAGCAGCGCGTCCGCCACGCGTTCCAGCTTGCGCGGCGTGTTGATGTCGGGAATGTAGGGCGGGCGGTTTTCACCCGGCGCACCGACCCCGCGGCTGCGGCGGTCCGCCTCGTCCTCGCGCATGGCCTTCAAGTCGGGTTCGCTGACGGTGAAGAACGCGGTGTCGGTGCCGATGCCGACGTGGTCCTCGCCGCACACCTTGAGCGCGTAGGCGATGTGCTGCATGTAATCGGCCAGCAGCGGCTGGCGATTGTCGGGCGTCAGGAACGGCAGCATGTAGATGCCCATCACGCCGCCCTTGTCGGCCAGCGCGCGCATTTCCTCGTCGCGCTTGTTGCGCGGGTGCATGAACACCGCGCGGCAGCCGGCGTGCGTGATGACCGGCGGTTTTTGCGAGGCGGCGATGCCGTCGGCCGTGGTTTGGGTGTTGGAGTGGCTGAGGTCCAGCGCCACGCCCAGCGTGTTCATGCGCGCGATGGCCTGGCGGCCGAGCGGAGTGACGCCGCCGGTTTCGCCATCGAGGCAGCCGTGGCCCAGCGGTGTGTCGTGGTTGTAGCTGAGCTGCATCACCAGCACGTCGAGCTTGCGGAACAGGTCGATGCGTTCGAGCTTGTCTTCCAGCATCGAGGCGGCCTCGAACGAAAAAATCACCGCGGTCTTGTGCTCGGGCCTCGCGCGTGCGAGGTCGGCGTGGCGCTTGACCTTGATGAATTGTTCCGGGTGATCCTCGATCAACGCTTGCGCGGCGGCGATGTCGGCGACAGTTTCCTCAAAATTGCCATGGGCGTTGCCCAGCGTGGTCTTGAGCGCAGCGACGCCGGAATCGCGCAGGGCCTGGAATTTGTCCGGACTGTCGAACTCGAGG
>JAICHS010000312.1 GCA_025924775.1 Rhodanobacteraceae bacterium | reverse complement strand
TCTGCTACGTTGGCTGAATCCAGCAGAACGCCCGGTAATAATTCAAGGCACCACAGCACAACTCAATCAGCTTGCCTCCAATAGCAAGTGACTTGCTGCCTTCGCGATCCAGCACGGGCGAACTCCCGCTTTTGGCCGTGCGCCGACCTCCGTGCAGCGCCATCGACGGCCAGCCCTTGCGATGAATTCCATGCCGATGCGGAATCGAGTGCTTCAGAATTGAATCTTGTCGATGACTCGCTGCTCGGTGCACATGCAGATCCTTCCGTGGATCGTGCATGATTTCGAATCGCAGGACGCTGGAAATGCCGGCTCGTCCCGCTCAGTGACTCTTCACTTCCCACCGTTCGCCTTGTCCATGCGGGTAGCCTCCAGGATCGGCAGGCCCGCTTCGGTCGGGATGTAGATGACCTGATCTTTCGTGTCCGCGAGGTTGTTCACGAATAAATACCGCAGGTACGCCTCGTTGTCCTTGAGGCTGTCGCCAATGATCTTGTTGGCTTGGGCCACACCCTTGGCGCGTTCGACTTCTGCTTGTGCCAGGAGTACGGCGGCATCCTTCTTCGCCTGCGCCTCGCGCACCGCGACCTGCCGGCTGTATTCGGCATTGGCGAGCTCGGCCTCGCCAGCGAGCCCCTGCTTGTAGACGCCGTAGCGCGGCAAACCCCACATCGCCAACAGCACAATTCCAATGATGACCGCAATAATCGTCAGGATGGCGGCGGAAGCAGCGGTTCGTTGATTCATGGTGAATCCCTCTGTTTGGTGAGCCGATCGGATTGCGAAGATTCGCCTGTCTTCATGAGGTGCCCAGGTGCAACATGAGTCGCGACAGGCTGACGACGTCCTGGTGATTGTGCCGGGCCACGCGCCGGAGATTGTGGGCTGGTCCGCCACGCAAATAGCCGAGCCACGCTGCGGGCGCTTCGCTGCCTGGTAGGTCGTCCTCGCGGACGATCTTGAGCACCTGCCGTTCGATGGTGGCCAGGCGGCAGTTCTCGTAAAGGCCGCGGTACCGACGACGGCTCGGATACAAGAGATCGACGTGATCGAGCTGCGCGGTCGGGTCCAGCATGCGGGCGAGCCGATAACGGGTGCGCAGCAGCGGCGCGTCATAGGACTTGCCGTTGTAGCTGGCGAGCAGGGTGTCAGCATCAAGCCAACTTGCGAAGAGTTCCAGCATCGCCGTTTCGGCGGCCAAGGTGGTGATCAGCAGGTGGCGGACGTGGAGCGCACCGTCACCCCAGTGCGCCGCACCGATCATGAAGGCCCGGGTACCTGTGCCGCCGGCGAGCCCGGTCGTTTCGGTGTCGAAGAAGAGGATGCGACGCGGATCGAAGTCCTCCCGGCGATCGAACGCGCCGCTGGTCGTCGCCGGCAACGGTTCGGCCGGAAGCTGCGCCTCGATCAGACGCAGGCCCGGTGCGATTTCCTTTCCGGGGAGTTCCCGCTCCTCCGGACGAACCAAGGATTGCGTGAAACGCGTCTCACGGATGCGCAACAGTTGCCGCAGGCGGTGGATGTCGGCCACGCCGTGTTTCACGATCGGCGCCTTGGCACCGGGCGTCACCGGGCGCGCGCCGGTCTGGCGTTTCAACGCCTGCAGGTGCGCGAGCGTGACGCTCATGTTGCGCTCAGCGCCGTCAGGACGCGCAGCGCGTGGGACTTGGGTGACGCTTCCATCGCGATGCTTTCGTCCAACACCGGGCCCACGCAGCCCGGGCACCCTGCACGGCACCCGCAGCCCCGGATCAGTTCGATGGCTCGCATGACAAGTTCACCTTGGCGCTGCCACAGGGGCTCGGACAAACCAACTCCACCGGGATAGTTGTCGTAGAGGTACACCGTGGGCGTGAACCGCTCGAGCCTGGCAAGCGGAAGCGCGCCGCCTTCGATCGCGCGCAACTGCCCGCGTCCGGACGCATCGGTTTGCGCCGACCAGGCGCCGTCGCCGCTGCCGACCGCCTTCTGCAAGTCCGCGCCGTCCGCCATCACTGCAATGCGGGCCATGACGTGCAGCGCATAGGCTGCCCCCAGGAAACCATCCAGCGCGTCCTGTCGTGATACGAAGAGGCTATCGAGCACCGCTTGCGACAACTGCCACCATACCGCACTGGTATGCATTTCCTGGTCGGGCAGGTTCACCGGCCCATAGCCGATGTTCTCGTGGGTGTAGTAGCGGATCTTCTTGTAGCCAGCGACGCGCCGCACCACGTGCACCTCGCCGTGTTGGCTGCCGCCGGTGCCGGCGACGCGCTCGGCAAAGCTATCCAACACCTTCAGTCGGGTGTAGTCGATCGCATCGGTGTAGTAGTCGACGTGAGTGCGCGTGACGAACGCCTTGCGGCCTTCCCAGTCGAGCCGTTCGATTTGGTAGGGCGTCGACTGCACCATGTGGATCGCGCCCTCGTACAGCATCAACGGCGCCGAGCTGAAGTCGACTTCCGCAATGATGGTCTGCTGGCCATCGGTGCGATCGACCACCACGAAGTTGCCGTCCGCCACGGAGCGGAGACTCACCGCATTGGCCGGATAGCTGTCGGCGATCCATTCGAACCGGCCGCCTTCTGTATGCAGGACCCCATCTTCGGCGAGGAGCTGCAGGTACACCGCGGGGTCCACCGGCCCGAATGTGTCGCCTTCCATGAACGGCAACTCGAACGCCGCGCAGCGGATGTGGTCGAGCAGGATTACCGGCTGGTCGGGCGCGATGCGGGCATGTTCGGGCGGGGCATCGGAGAAAAACTCCGGGTGCTGCACGATGTACTGGTCCAGCGGATCGCTGGAGGCGACCAGCACGCCCAGCGAAGGCTTCTGCCGGCGCCCGGCGCGGCCGATGCGTTGCCACGTCGCGGCAATGGAGCCGGGGTAGCCATTGAGAACCACCACGTCCAGCGCACCAATGTCGACGCCGAGTTCCAGCGCGGAGGTCGAGACGATCCCATCCACGCTGCCGTTCCGCATCGCCCGTTCCGCGGCGCGGCGTTCGGTGGGAAGGTACCCACCGCGATAAGCGCGGATACGGGCCGGCTTGCGCGGATCATGGTCGAACACGTCCTTCAGGTACTTGGTCAGCACCTCGACCATCGTGCGGGACTTCGCGAAGACGAGGGTCTTGAGGCCGGACCGGATCGCGAGGCGTGCAATCCGGTTCGACTGCGAGCGCGCCGAGGCACGCAGGCCAAGGTCCGGATTCACTACCGGCGGATTCCACAGCAGCACGCGCTTCTCACCGGAAGGGGCGCCGGAGCGGGTGATCGCCGTGACCGGCTCGCCGAGCAAGGCTTCCGCATGTTCCTTCGGATTGCCGATCGTTGCCGAGCACAGGATGAACTGCGGTT
>JAICHS010000311.1 GCA_025924775.1 Rhodanobacteraceae bacterium | reverse complement strand
GCGTTGAGCTTCCTCGGCTTCGACGCGATCAGCACATTGGCCGAAGAATCGCGTGAACCACGACGCGACATCGGCACGGCCACGGTGCTGACGCTGCTGGTGCTCGGCGCGCTGTTCGTGCTGCAAACCTGGCTCGCCGCGTTGGCGCATCCGGACTACGCGAACCTCGACGACAACCTCGGCTTCTTCCAGATCGCGCGCGACGTCGGCGGCACCGCGCTGTTCGTGCTGTTCATCGTGATCAAGGCGCTCGCGACCGGTGTGGCCAGCGCGCTGGCATCGCAGTCGGCGATTTCGCGCATCCTGTTCGCGATGGGGCGCGATCGCGCCCTGCCCTTCGGCGGCTTCCTTGCGAAGGTAGACGCGCGCTTCAAGACACCCACCAACGCGATCCTGTTCGTCGCCGTGCTGTCGCTGGTGCTCGCGCTGAGCGTTCCCATCGTGGTGCTGCTGCAGCTCGTGAATTTCGGCGCACTGACTTCGTTCCTGTTGCTCAACCTGTCGGTGCCGGCGTATTTCTGGCTGCGCCGCGGCCAACGCACGCGACCGGTCCGCCACATCGTGATGCCGCTGTGCGGATTCGCGATCGTCGCTTTCATCTTCACCGGTTTTGATCGCATGACGTTCCTGTTCGGGGGCGCATGGCTGGTCGTCGGGCTGCTGATGGCCACCTTCAGGCGCCAAAGCTCCCTTCCGCTCGGAGCCTCTCCATGAAGCGTGTTGTACACGTCCTGATGGCATTCGTGCTCGCTTGCGCGGCAGGATCGGCCCTGGCGCAGGTGCCGAAGCCCGCACCACACGAGCAGGTCGCCACGACCACGCCACCGCCGGCATCGCATGCGCTGACTGCCGATGATCTCTCGACATTCTTCGGCGGCCTGCTGCCGTACATGCTGGCGCGCGGCGATATCGCCGGTGGCGCGATCGTGGTGGTGAAGGACGGCCAGGTATTGTTCGCGCATGGCTACGGCTTTGCCGATCTGAAGACCCGCGCGCCGGTCTCGCCGGCAAACACGCTGTTCCGGATCGGCTCGGTCTCGAAGTTGTTCACCTGGACCGCGGTGATGCAACTGGTCGAGCAGCACAAGCTCGACCTGGACCGCGACATCAACGGCTACCTCGATTTCAGGATCCCGCCGCGCTTCGGCAAGCCGATCACGCTGCGCGACCTGATGACGCACACGCAAGGGTTCGAGGACACCGCGCGCGACCTGCTGCCTGAAACGGCCGCGGAGACCAATCTCGCGCATTACCTCAAGGCGCACGTTCCCGCGCGCATCTTCCCGCCCGGCAAGGTCGTCGCGTATTCGAACTATGGCGCGGGCCTCGCCGGGTACATCGTGCAGCGCGTGTCGGGCGAACCGTTCGACGATTACATCCAGCGCAACATCCTCGAACCGCTGGACATGCACCATTCCACGTTCGCGCAGCCGCTGCCATCCAATCTGGCGCCGCTGCTGGCGAAAGGATACACATCAGCTTCGGACGGTGGCGCCAAACCTTTCGAACTGGCCAATCCTGCGCCCGCCGGCGCCATGACTTCGTCCGTGCTGGACATGGCGAACTTCATGATCGCGCAATTGCAGGACGGCCGCTTCGGCAACACGCGCATCCTGTCGCAGCCGACCGCCGAGTTGATGCACAGCCCGCAACACACCTCGGCACCGGGCCTCAACGGTTTCGATCTCGGCTTCTATCAGGAAAACCGCAATGGCCAGCGCATCATCGGCCACGGCGGCGACACCATTGTGTTCCACAGCGACCTGCACCTGCTGCTGGATGCGAACGTCGGCCTGTTCATGAGTTTCAACTCCGCGGGCAAGAACGGCGCAGTGAACGACGTGCGCAGCGCGATCTTCCACGCGTTCCTCGATCGCTATTTCCCGTGGCACGTTGCGCCGGAACCGACCTGGAAGGAGGCGAAGGCCGACGCCGCGCGCGCGGTGGGTTCCTACGAATCCAGCCGCCGCAACCAGAGCGCGCTGCGTTTCCTGTACCTGCTCGGACAGGCCAGCGTGCAGGCGCAACCCGACGGCACGCTCACGGTGTCGGCGCTCACCGATGACGCGGGCAACCCGCTGCACTGGCGCGAGATCGGCCCGCTGCATTACCGCGAAGTCAACGGCCAGGCGCTACTGGACTTCGTCGCGGACCGGCAGGGCCGCATCCTGTATCTGGCCACCAGCGAAAACCCGGCGTCGATCCTGCAGCGCATGCCGGCTCGCCTGAGCCCCGCAACCTTCATGCCTTTGCTCGGCATCACCTTCGTGATCCTGCTGGCCGCACTGCTGGGCTGGTTCGGCGGCTGGCGGATTCGGCGCCATTACAGCGGAACGCTGGTTCTGACCCGCGCGCAACGCAGCACGCGGCTGTTGTCGAGACTGGGAATCGTGGCGTGCATCGCCGTGTTGGTCGGATGGTTCCTGTTCGTCAGCGCGATTTCCGCCAACGAACTGTTGCTGGTGCGCGGTGGCCTGACGCCGTGGATGTACCTGCTCTATGCGTTGGGCGTGCTCGCGCTGTGCGGCGTGCTCGCGACGATCGTGAACGCGGCGAACGCATGGCTCGCGCCGCGGCGCAGCCGTTGGGTGCGCGCGGGCGAAATCATTCTCGCACTCGCAACGATTTACCTGGCGTGGTTCATCGTGGCATTCGGACTGGTCAGCTTCAATGTCCGGTTCTGATGCCGCCGATGGAACGTTCGCTTGCAAACAACAAGGAGACGACATGAGCGCCCCCCGTTCCATGACGTTGCGCGCCGCCATCGAAAAGCGGCCGATGAAGGCGCCCTTCCACATCACCGGCTACACCTTCACCGGGTTCGACGCGCTGGTGGTGACGCTGCGCGAGGGCGGTTGCATCGGCCGCGGCGAGGCGCAGGGCGTGTACTACAAGCACGACAACCCTCCGGAAATGCTGGCGCAGATCGAGGCGCTGCGCGACCGCATCGAGCACGGCATCACGCGCGCCGAGTTGCTGGACTGCCTGCCGCCCGGCGGCGCGCGCAATGCGCTGGACGCCGCATTGTGGGATCTGGAAGCGAGCCGCCGCGGACAGCCGGCGTGGCAACTCGCGGGCATCGATCCGCCACGTCCATTGCTGACCACCTTCACGATCGGCGCCGACGAGCCCGTTCGCATGGCCGAACACGCCCGCGTGTTTGCGGACGCACGCGCGCTGAAACTCAAGCTGACCGACGACGACGGGAATGCCGAGCGGGTACGCGCCGTGCGCGCGGCGCGACCGGACGTCTGGATCATGGTCGACGCCAACCAGGGCTTCACCCGCGATTCGCTGTCGCACCTGCTGCCCACCCTGCAGGAATGCCGCATCGCGCTGATCGAGCAACCCT
>JAICHS010000310.1 GCA_025924775.1 Rhodanobacteraceae bacterium | reverse complement strand
TCCTTGGTGGCCTGGCGCTGCGAGTCGTTGAAGTAGGCCGGCACCGTGATCACGGCGTCGCTGACCGTCTCGCCCAGGAAATCCTCGGCGGTCTTCTTCATCTTCATCAGCACCTTGGCGGAAATTTCCGGCGGCGCCATCTGCTTGCCATCCGAGGTTTCCAGCCACGCGTCGCCGTTGCCGTGCGCGACGATCTTGAACGGCACCACGTCGAGATCCTTCTGCACTTCCTTGTCGGTGAACTTGCGGCCGATCAGGCGCTTCACCGCGTAGAAGGTGTTCTTGGGGTTGGTGACGGCCTGGCGCTTGGCGGGCGCACCCACCAGCACCTCGCCGTCCTTCGCGAAAGCCACGATGGAAGGTGTGGTGCGATCGCCTTCGGAATTTTCGATCACACGCGTCTTGGTGCCTTCTATCACCGCGACGCAGGAGTTGGTCGTGCCGAGGTCGATACCGATGATTTTGCTCATGTTTCAGCTCCTGGATGTTTGCGGCCCAGCGGGCCGGCGAATCTTCAACACAAACTGGGGGTTGGCGGCGTTATCTCAAGGTGAAACCGCGCAAACCGAGAAACCGGGGTCGGAGTCGACTTTCGTGCCTGAGCCGACCCTTGATGCAGCGCGGTTCGAAAGTCGACTCTGACCCCTTACGAATCATGCGGCTCGGAAAGTCGACTCTGACCCCGCATGATCAATCTTTGGCCACCGTCACCAGCGCGGGCCGCAACAGGCGGCCGTTCAACACGTAACCCTTCTGCATCACGCTGACCACGGTACCGGGCGCGGTTCCCGGCGATTCCACCAGGCCGACCGCATGGTGGCGCTCCGGATCCAGCGGCAGACCGACCGGGTCGACCTGCTGCAGGCCGTTGCTCTCGGCGATCTTGAGCAGCGATTTCAAGGTAAGGCCAAGGCCTTCGCGCATCGAAGCCACATCGGCGGTTTCGACCGCCAGCCCGCTTTCCAGGCCGTCGTATACCGGCAACAGGTCGCGCAACAGTTTTTCGTTGGCGAACTTCAGGCTTTGCTCCAGATCGCGCTGCATGCGCTTGCGCTGGTTGTCCAGGTCGGCGCGCTCGCGCAGCAAGGTTTCGCGCATGCCAGCCAGGTTGGTTTCCGCTTCGGCCAGCTGCCGGTTCAGGGTTTCCAGCTCATCGGCGTGGTCCGCGCCCGCGGGAGCCTGCGCATCGGCGTTTGCCTGCGGCATCGACTCGGGCGATTCGTTCGGATGGGTCATGGGGTTCCTCGCGATGGGGACAATCCGGCGAGCCGGCACCCGGCCGGCAAGCCGAAAACAACTGGCAAATCTATGCGGCCGGTATGCCGCGATTCAAGCGGTTTCGCGGAAATTGCACTGGCTCGCGGCTCAATCGGGCAGGCGCAGGGCGTCGGTCAACAGCTGCGCCGTCGCCCGCACCACCGGGATCACGGAATGATAGGCCATCCGGGTGGGTCCGATCACGCCGATCGCACCCAGCACGTGCCCCTCCGATCCGTACGGCGCGCTGACCAGGCTGTAGCCCTTCAGCGGTTCAAAGCCCGATTCCTCGCCGATGAACAGCCGCACGCCTGGCGAACGCGCGCAAACTTCCAGCAGCGCCAGCAATTCACGCTTGCGTTGGAAGGCTTCGAACAGGTCGCGCAGGCGCTCGATTTGCGGCGTCTCGCCACCCGACATCAGGTTGGTCTGCCCCGACACCAGCATGTCCGATTCGGGCTCTGGCGCAAAGGTTTCGGCCGCGACTTCCACCGCAGTGTCCAGCAACCGGTTCAACTCGCTGCCGGCGGCGCGCAGGTCCGAAAGCACGTGGTCGCGGATTTCGTCGATGCGCAGGCCCGCATAATGCTGGTTCAGGTAGTTGGCGGCGTGTTCCAGCGCGCGCGCGTCGAAACGCTGGCTCAGGTTGAGCACGCGGTTTTGCACCTGGCCATCGGCAAACACCAGGATGGCCAGTACCCGGCGCGCGCCGATCGACACGAATTCGATCTGCTTGAGCGGTGCGTCGCCGGCGCCCGGTACGGTGACCAGCCCCACGAAATGCGTCATCGCGGACAGCAGCGTGGAGGCATTGCCCAGCAGTTCACGCGGCGTCGCTGGCTGGTCGGCGCGTCCGCGCGGCAGCTCGCGCTGGATCTGCATCACCGCGCCGCGTGGCAGCGGTTTCAGCTCCAGCAGGCTGTCCACGAACAGGCGCAAGCCGCGGGCCGTGGGCACGCGGCCCGCGGAGGTGTGCGGGGAAGCCACCAAGCCCAGTTCTTCCAGGTCCGACATGATGTTGCGGACCGTGGCCGGACTGACGTCCAGCCCGGCCGAGCGCGCCAGTGTGCGCGAACCCACCGGCTGACCCTCCTCCAGGTACTGCGCGATCAATGTGCGCAGCAATTGGCGGGTACGCGGGTCCAAGGATGGAGCGTGGCTTGTGGGCATGCACAATCAATACGGGCGCGTGCGACGAATTGCAACTGATGCCGGGACGAGGACGGATAGGGGAACGCCGTGGCGGGCAGTGGGCGAGTCCGCAGCAACATGCCAGCGACCGGCCTTCCCGCGCGGCACAACAGGCTGGCAAAACACTGGATCGGCATGCCCCCGCTACGCAACCCCATCCCGTCTGCAGCAGGCGTGCCCCACTACCCATCTCCCCGTCCCGCTTCATTAGAATCGGACTTCCGACTAGGCTGTCCGAATGCTCACCCACCTCTCCGTCCGCAACTTTGCCGTGGTGGAAGCCGCCGAGATCGGGTTCGGTCCGGGGCTTACGGTGGTCACCGGCGAAACCGGCGCCGGCAAATCGCTGCTGGTCGATGCCTTGCTGCTGCTGGCGGGTGCCCGCGCGGACACGGGTATGGTGCGCGCCGGTTGCGAGCGTGCCGAACTTGCGGCGGAGTTCGATCTTGCCGAAGCCGGGGACGCCCGTGCGTGGCTGGTCGAGCAGGCGCTGGACGAACCCGACGGCAGCTGCCGCCTGCGCCGGGTACTGGCGGCCGAGGGCGGCTCGCGCGCCTGGATCAACGGGCGCGCGGCGTCGCTGGCGCAGCTGTCGGAACTGGCGACGACGCTGGTCGAGATCCATGGCCAGCACGAACACCAGGCACTGCTGGAACGCACCCGGCAGTTGCCCATGCTCGACGCGTTCGGCGGCTGTGCCGAGGCGCTGGCCCGCGTGCGCGCGCTGGCGCTACGCCATCGGGAAATCGTTGCGCGCGAGCGCGAACTATCCGGCGGCGAGGACCGCGCCGCGCGCATCGAGCTGCTGCGCCACGAAGTGGCGGAACTGGACCGCTGGGCCCTGCCCGCCGAAGCGCTGGCCGAGCTGGACGCCCAGCACAAGCGCCTGGCCAACGCCGGCAAGTTGGCC
>JAICHS010000309.1 GCA_025924775.1 Rhodanobacteraceae bacterium | reverse complement strand
GGGCAGGCTGAGCGGCAGCTTGGCGGGCAGCGCAAGGCTGGACAGCTCAAGCGGGCCGGCCGGCGCCTGGTCCGGAAACGCGCCCACCAGCACCGCCAACGCGTGCTGCGCCGCGGCTTGTTGTTTCACCAGCGCCGGCAGCGACGCCTCGGCCTGCGCCAGCTGCGTTTGCTGCGCGGCGACGTCCAGCTTGCTGGCATCGCCTTTCCGGAAACGCAGTTGCAGGATCGCCAGGCTGTGCTGCGCGATCCCGATGGATTTGCGCGTGGCATCCACCTGCTCGCGCAACGCGGCCGCCTCGACCGCGGTCACCACCACATTCGAGGTCAACGTGGTCCATGTCGCGAGCATCTGGAAGCGCGCGGCCTGCGCCTGCGCCTTGAGCGATTCGCGGCTGCGCCGGTTCAGCCCGAACAAATCTGGCGCATAGGAAATCGAAAGCTGCGGCGTGAACAGGTTGTATTGGAACGCATTGTTGCTGGGCACGGGTGCCAGCGAGCCGGGCTGGCGCTGGCGGTTGGCATCGAAACCCGCCGACACGCTGGGCAGGAACGACCCACGCTGCGCCAGCACATCCTCGTGCGCCACCCGCAACGCAGCTTGCGCGGCCTTGAGGTCGTGGTTGTTCTTCAAGGCATCCGCGATCAGCGCATTCAACGCGGGTGAGTGGAACAAGGTCCACCAGTCGCCGGCCAGGTCCGCGCCCGTCCCGAAGTGCTGCGCGGCACCCGCCGTGACACCCGGCGTCGCCACGGTCGCGGTGACAGGCGCGGCGGTGTAGGTGGCCACGTCCGGGGGCGCGGGCGGCTTGAAGTTGGGGCCGGCCGCGCAACCGGCCAGCGCCAGCGTCACGCTCAGGCAGGCAGCGCGAAGCGGGCGCGAAATCGCGGGCGGCGACAATGGATGGGACATCGGGCGGTTCTCTGTGCATGGACCCGTGCAACAGACATCCAGCGGTGTTTGCGATGGATGGCGCCCGCCGCCGGAGAACCGCGTGGTTGGGCGGCGACGGGTGCGCAATGTTATATCGTTTCACACAAAAAAACCATGAACGACGACCGAACCGGCGGTCAACTTCGCCGCGGTACCGTTCTCGGAGGGGTCGGCCCGCAGCGGGATGCTTCGCCTGGGCGCGCACGCTCGCCCCACGCATGCAGCGCCGCCCGCGCGTCGATCAGTCGGCCTTGTCGGGCGCGGGAATGGTGTATTCCCGCGGTGGCTGGTCGCCGGCCAGGTTTCTGACGAACCAATCCCAGCGCCGGCGCATCACGTAGGGCGCGTCGGCACCGTAGCCGTGATGCTGGTTGGGCAGGATCAGAAGATCAAAGTCGCGGTTGGCCTTGATCAGCGCATCCACCACGAGGTAGGTGTTGCTGATTGGAACGTTGTCGTCGATCTCGCCGTGCACCAGCATCAGGCGACCCTTGAGGTTTTTCGCGAGCAGCTGGTTGGCCTGGTTGTCGTAGTTGCTGGTGCCGTCCGGGTTGGTCACCAGCAAGCCCTGGTACTTCTCGCCCCAGTCGTTCTCGTAGTTGCGGTTGTCGTGGTTGCCGCTTTCGGCCCAGCCAACCTGGAAGAAATCGGGATAGCGGAACAGCGCGTCCGCGGTGGCGTTGCCGCCGCCCGAATGGCCCCAGATGCCGACCCGCGTGGGGTCGATCCACGGATCGCGCCTGGCGAGCTCTTTGATGGCCGCCACCTGGTCGGGCAGCGTGTTGTCGCCCATGTCGCCATACCAGGTGTGGTGGAAACTGGCCGAACGCCACGGCGTACCCATGCCGTCGATCGCGACCACGATGAAGCCGAGTTCAGCCAGTGCCTGGTTGTCACCGCGCGCCGCCCGAAAACTGCGCCCACGCACCGAGCCGGTCTGCGGGCCGGGGTAGATGTAATCGACGATCGGGTATTTCCGCTGCGGATCGAAATTCGTCGGCTTGAACAGCATCCCGTACAGCGTGGCCTTGCCGTCGCGCGCCGTTACCGTGATCGGTGTCGGCGGCACCCAGCCCACCGCCTTGAGGCGTGAAATGTCGGCCCTCGCGACCGTCGCGACCACACGCCCATCGTCCGCCGCACGCAACACCGTCACCGGCGGCGTGATGGGCGTCGACCAACTGTCGACGAAGTACTTGCCGTCCGGCGACAGCGTGATGGTGTGGTCGGCGGCCTCCGGCGTCAAAAGGGTTGTCTTGCCACTGTCGATGTCCACCTTGAAGAACTGCCGGTAGTACGGGTTCACGCCCGGCGTGCGCCCGACGCCGACGAACCACAACGTGTGCCTCGCGCGGTCGAGATGCAGCACTTCGGTGACGTTGCCAGCGCCTGCCGTGACCGCGCGCAGCGGCTGGCCGGTCCGCAAGTCATACAGGTACAGGTTGTTCCAATCGTTCTGCTCGGACGGCCAGATGGCCTGGTTGCTGTGCGGCAGGTATTGCCAGTTCACCCGCCCGTGGCCGCTCTCATAGTACGGCTTGTAGTGGAACTGGAACGCGGTGCGCACCGCGCCGGTGGCGGCGTCGGCGATGCGGAAGGTTTCGTGCTGGCGGTCGCGCGAAGTCGAAACCAGCGCCGGCGTCTTGCCGTCTGGCGCCCACTTCGCGTCGCTCCACGTGTAGGGTTCGCCCGCGTCGCAGGCCAGGGTGTCGCACAAGGTGGACAGGCGTTGCTCCGGCGCCATCTGCAGGCGCACCAGCTTGCGGGCGGCAACGTCAATCACCACCGGCTCGATCATGAAAACCTTTTTGTCTCCCGGCAGCGGATACTTCCAGGCATCCAGCTTCGGGTGCCCGACTCGCGTATCGACGGTGTACATCTCGCCGACGTCGCGCTGGTCCTGGCGGTAGGTCGCGATCTTCTTCGAATCCGGCGACCAGCGCAGGATAGCGCCGTCGCCATGCACCCAACCCGCGTTCTGCGTGGCGTAGCCGTAATCCTTGACGCCATCGTGCGTGAGCTGCGTTTCCTTGCCGGTGGCGAGGTCGCGTACCCACAGGTTCCAGTCGCGCACGAACGCCAGCAGCTTGCCGTCGGGCGAGACCAGGCCCGGCTCGTCACCGGAATTCAGCAGCTTCGACCGTTGGGTGCACACGCCCACGCCCGACAGGTCGCAGCGGTACCAGGCGTCCGCGTACTGCACATCCAGGTCGCCGGCCGGCAACACGTGGAAATCGAAACCGGAGCGTGGCCACTTTTCCGCCTTCACCGGTTTGCCGCGCGCCGTGCCCAGCGCGTTCGCAAGCTTGGCCTGGTCGAACGCCGGCGCGGCCTTGCCGGTCGCGGCATCCATTTCCAGTATGTGATCGCCGGACGCGTCGTGGTCGATGTACCAGAAGTGCGTGGCATCCAGCCACGTCGCGCGTTGCACGGCGTGG
>JAICHS010000308.1 GCA_025924775.1 Rhodanobacteraceae bacterium | reverse complement strand
CGGCGAAGACCGCGGGTGTCGTGATTTCGCACAACATCATGGAAGTCGAAGTGTCGTGCCTGCCGAAGGACCTGCCCGAGTACATCGAGTTGGACCTCGGCAACCTGGACCTTGGCGACGTGCTGCACTTGTCCGACCTGAAGCTGCCGGCGGGCGTGGAAATCCCCGAGCTGAAGCTCGGCAAGGAATACGACCACACCGTAGTGTCGGCGCAGGCCGTGCGCGAGGAAGAGGAGCCGGCACCGGCCGAAGCGGCAGCTGCCGAGGGTGCCGCCGCCGAAGGTGGGGCGACGCCTGCAGCCGCTGGTGGCGATGCGGCCAAGGCCGCGGCGCCCGCCGCAGCCGGCGACAAAAAGCCGGCCGCCGACAAGAAGCCTGCCGAGAAGAAGTAAGGGCTGCGTCGTTCAATGGCGCCGTCGCGCGGAGCACGACGAACACTCCCCCTCTCCCGCTTGCGGGAGAGGGTACGGGGTGAGGACGTGGTGCAACCGACGTGACGGGCATTCGGCTCATCGCCGGACTCGGCAACCCGGGTCCGGAATACCTACGCAACCGCCACAACGCCGGCTTCTGGGTTGCCGACGTATTGGCGACCGGTGCAGGCGAGCGTTTCACTTTCGAGAACCGCGTGCACGCACAAACGTGCCGGGTGCAGGTCGGCAGCGAGCCGGTGCGCCTGATCAAGCCCGACACCTTCATGAATGAAAGCGGTCGCGCGGTGGTGGCGGCACTGCACTACTGGAAGCTGGCGCCGGAAGAATTGCTGGTGGTGCACGACGATCTCGACCTGCCACCCGGCACCGCGCGCTTGAAGTTCGATGGCGGGCACGGCGGCCAGAACGGCGTGCGCAGCATCATCGCGCAGTTGGGGCACGGCAAGTTCAATCGCCTGCGCATTGGCATCGGGCACCCCGGCGACCGCGGTCGCGTCACCTCGTGGGTGCTGGGCAATCCGTCCGCCGCGGACGAGGAAGCGATGCTGGATGCGATCACGCACGCGCTGGGCGTACTGCCGCTGGCGGTCGCCGGTGATTTCAACGAAGCAATGAAGCGGTTGAATACGAAGCAGGACCCGGGCCCCGGGACCCGGGACCCGGACTGATATTGCTTTGCTCGTCATCCCGGCGCAGGCCGGGATCCATCTTGATTTTCCGGCGTCCGATGACAAATGGATTCCGGCATGCGCCGGAATGACGGCGTGGAGATTCTCCAATGGCCATCCAATGCGGCATCGTCGGCTTGCCCAACGTCGGCAAGTCCACGCTGTTCAATGCGCTCACCAAGGCCGGCATCGCGGCGGCGAACTTTCCGTTCTGCACCATCGATCCGAACGTCGGCGTGGTGCCGGTGCCCGACCCCCGCCTGGCGCAACTGGCCGACATCGTGCATCCGCAGAAGATCATTCCGGCGTCGGTCGAGTTCGTGGACATCGCGGGGCTCGTCGCGGGCGCGTCGCGGGGCGAAGGCCTTGGCAACAAGTTCCTGGCGCACATCCGCGAGGTCGATGCCATCGCGCACGTGGTGCGCTGCTTCGAGCACCCGGACATCGTGCACGTCGCGGGCAAGGTCGATCCCGTCGCCGACATCGAAACCATCGACACCGAGCTGGCGCTGGCGGATCTGGAAGCCGTGGACAAGGCATTGGCGCGCGTGGAAAAGGCCGCCAAGGCCAACGACAAGGACGCCATGGCCAAGCGCCCGGTGCTGGAAAAACTCCAGGCTGCATTGAACCAGGGCAAGGCCGCGCGCTCCTTGGCGCTGGATGACGACGAACGCGCCACGGTTCGCGACCTGTTCCTGTTGACCATGAGGCCGCTGATGTACGTCGCCAACGTGCGCGAGGATGGCTTCGAGAACAATCCGCATCTCGACGCGGTGCGCAAGCACGCCGAAGCGGAAGGCGCGGTGGTGGTGCCGGTCTGCGCGGCGATCGAGGAGGAGCTGGCCCAGCTCGACGAAGCCGACCGCGGCGAGTTCCTGGCGTCGATGGGGCTTTCCGAACCCGGGCTCGATCGCGTGGCGCGCGCGGCCTACACGCTGCTGGGCCTGCAGACGTACTTCACGGCGGGCCCGAAGGAAGTGCGCGCGTGGACGGTCAGGCGGGGTGCGACCGCGCCGCAGGCCGCGGGCGTGATCCACACCGATTTCGAGAAAGGCTTCATCCGCGCCGAAACCGTGTCGTTCGACGACTACGTGAAATACCGTGGCGAGGCGGGTGCGCGCGACGCAGGCCGGTTGCGCCTGGAAGGCAAGGATTACCACGTGCAGGAAGGCGACGTCCTGCACTTCCGCTTCAACGTATAACGATTGGAAACCCGTTGTAAGCGCGCGCCGGCACAAAGTACCGTCTGCCGTTGCACGCGATCCAGTCGGGCGGGAAGCGCGTTGCAGGAGCGCGCCATGCGCGCGGCCCCATCGTCGTGACGGGCATCGGTTCCGCAAGCCATTTGCAGCTGCCCGATTGCAGCGTGGAAAATACCGCTTGCGTAAAGCACATCGACGTGGTCGATGGACGGTTGGTCGAGCATGGTGGCGCCGGTGTGCGAAGCAGTCACGGCGCGTCGCGCGCCGATCTGATCCATGAGCGCGCACAACCTTGATTCAGCCTCGCTGACCTAGCCTTGGTGGCCTCGCTATCTGGAGGTCGCGCCGTGCGTCCAATCCCCGTGATCTTGATGGCGGCCTTGGTGGCCTTGACCGGCTGCACCGCGCAGGCCGCGCGCGATCCGGCACCAGTACCGGCCGCGTCGGGCGCGAGCCTCGCCAACCTCGATGGCAGCGAATGGCGTTTCGTCGAACTCGATGGCCGGCCGGTGCCGGCGGGTATCAACGCGACCCTGCGTTTGCGTGATGGTCGTGCGGCAGGAAATGCTGGCTGCAATGCCTACGGCGCGCGCTACCACATCGCCGCGGACGGCACGGCGGAATTCCAGCAGACCCTCGCGACCAGGATGGCCTGCCTGCAACCCGCGGGCGTGATGCGCGTGGAACGGGGTGTATTCAACGCTTTCCGGAACACCGCGAAGGTCGCGATCGTCAACGGCGAGCTGGTGATGCTCGATACCACGGGCATGCCGCTGGCGAAGCTTGCGCGTGGTGGCCCGAATTGATCCGCTGGTCCTACTGATACGTCAGCGTATAAGTTGCAACCGCAGTGACCGCACCAGGCGTCACCACGTTATTGGTTTGATAGTAGCGCGCAACGAACGGAAGATTGACGGTTGGGCCCGGGATCGACCCTTCAGGGATTGCGTTGCCAAAAGTGATCGGGTTGGCCTTGCCATCCAGTATCTGGACGCCGACGCCCGTCGCCGGACTGGTTGCGGCGGCATTCCGGATGACGCCTTGCTTGCCGGGCTCCGGGTTGTTCGTAT
>JAICHS010000307.1 GCA_025924775.1 Rhodanobacteraceae bacterium | reverse complement strand
TGCGACTATCACGCGCCCGCGGCGTCGGGCTGATCAGCGGCGCGGCGTCGGCCGCTGGGCCCACTGGATGACTTCGAACGGTGTTTCGCGCCCGCCGTAGCGTGGCAGGAAATTTTCCGGCGGACCCCATGCGTGCAGGGTCACCACTTCCCAGGTGGCGGCGATGCGACCGTCGGCGCGGCGCGGGTAGGCCGCCAACATGGCCTTGAAGCGCGCCTTGCCGGTCAGTCCGCGCGCGCGTTCGCGGTCGGCCAGCGTCGCGCCCAGGCCCTTGAGGTCGGCCAGCAAGCCGCGCGGGGCGGCGTAGTCGAGCGTGAGGTGGTCGGCGTCCAGCACCGGATCCTTCAGGCCTGCCGCGAGCGCGGCATCGCCGATGTCGTGCAGGTCCAGGAACCGGCCCACGTGCGGATGCGCGGGGTCGGCTTCGGCCCACGCCGCGCGCAGTTCGCCCAGGGTGTCCGGGCCCAGGCTCGAGGCCACCATGAAACCGCCAGGTTTCAGCACCCGCGCGCATTCCGCCAGCAGCGGCCGTGGCTTGTCGCACCACTGCAGGCACAGGTTGGAATACACCACGTCCATGCTGCGGTCGGCAAACGGCAGCGCCCGGCCATCCGCACAGATGCGGGCGAAGGGCCGCAGCCAGCCGACATGGTGGCGCGCCTGCCGCAACATCGACGGTGACAGGTCCAGCGCGATCACGTCCGCGCCGCGCCAGCGCTTGCGCAGGCGCGCGGTGCCGCGCCCCGTACCGCAGCCGACGTCCAGCACGCGTTGCGGCTTGCCGTCGTAGTAATCGAGGCTGTCGAAGAGGCGCGCTTCGACTTCGCGCTGCAGCGCGTCGTGCCGCTCGTAGGAGGTTGCCGCCCGCGCGAACGCCCGTTGCAGCTGGTGGCGGTCGAGGTGTGCGTCCTTCATGCCGGTGTCGCGGCCAGCAGTGCACCCAGCGCCGTGGCCACTGCGTCGGTGTGCCCGATGAAGGGCGCGTGCCCGCCGCCGGCCACGCAGGTGAACGTGCCGTGGCATTGTGCGGCGCTCCAGCGCAGCGCCTGCCACGGGATCAGGCGGTCGCGGCGGCCCGCGATCCACGCGCTGGGTTGCGCGAGTTCCGGCAGGCGCGCGCGCAGGTCAACGTGCTCCAGCACGTCCAGGCCTTCGATCAGCGCCCGTGCGTCGGGGCGGTGCTTGTCGAAGGTGTCCAGGCGCAACTTGCGCAGGTCGGCCTGGGCGCTGTCGCTGCCCAGCGCTTCCAGCGCCAGGAAACGTTCCAGCGTGCCGTCGTAATCGGTGGCCAGGTCGTGCTCGAAACCCTGCAGGATTTCCGCCGACGCCGCGTGCGGCCAATCCGGGCCACGCACGAAGCGCGGCGACGCACACACCATCGCCAGTCCCCGCACGTGGCCGGGGAAATCCAGCGCGGCCTGCAGGGCATACAGGCCGCCCAGCGACCAGCCCAGCCAGATGGCATCGGGCACGCGCGCGGCGATCGCCCGCGCGCAGGCCGCGGGTTGCAACGACAGGCCGGACGCGTGCGAGTGCCCGTGTCCGGGCAGGTCCACCACGTGCAGCGTGCAGCGTTCGCGCAGGGCGTCGACCAGCGGCGCGAACACGCCCCCGTGCATGGCCCAGCCGTGCAGCAGCACCAGCTGGGTGTCGCCGCGGCCTTCGGTCTGGATGTAAAGATCGGACATGAACCTGTCATTTTAAGGGTTTACGCGCGCTGGCAGTTGCGCCAAGGCATCCAGCAACCGGTCAACGTCGGTGGGCGTGTGCGCGGCCGACAACGTCACCCGCAGGCGGGCCTTGCCCTGGGGTACCGTCGGCGGGCGGATGGCGGTGACCAGGCAGCCGTTTTGTTCCAGTGCGCGCGACGCGGCCAGCGTGCGCGAAGCGTCGCCCAGCACGATCGGCTGGATCGCGCTGGATGAATCCAGCAGCGGCAGGCCGAGTTGCATGGCGCCGCGCCGGAACCGCGCGATCAGCGCTTGCAGTTTTTCCCGGCGGGCGTCTTCGTCGCGCGCAATGCGCACCGCTTCGCAGGCGGCCGCCGCCAGCGCGGGTGGCAGCGCGGTGGTATAGACGAAGGTACGCGCGAACTGCGTCAGCCCATCGATCAATGCGCGGCTGCCGGCGACGAACGCGCCCATGCAGCCCAATGCCTTGCCCAGGGTCGCCATCAGCACGGGCACGTCAGCCTGCGCGAGGCCGGCCCCCGCCACGCCGCCGGCACCGTGCACGCCGAGCACGCCGAGCCCGTGCGCGTCGTCCACCATCAACGTGGCGCCTTCGCGCCGGCACAGGGCCGCGAGTGTGGCGAGCGGCGCGACGTCGCCGTCCATGCTGAACACACCGTCGGTGGCAAGCAGCGCGGGCTTGCCGGCGACGCTTGCGAGCTGGCGCGCCGCGCCCTCCGCGTCGGCGTGCGGGTAACGCTTCAAGGTCGCGCCCGCGAGCTGTGCCGCGTCCAGCAGGCTCGCGTGGTTCAACTTGTCCTGGATGCACACGCCGGCGCGGTCCAGCAAGGCCTGCATTGCGCCCAGATTGGCCAGCCAGCCCGACGAGAACAGCAGCGCGGCTTCGCGACCCGTCCATTCGCACAATGCTGCTTCGAGTTGCGCGTGCTCGCGGCGGTGGCCGCAGACCAGGTGCGCAGCGGTGCTGCCGACGCCGCCGACATTGGCTGCAGCCTGCAGCGTCTTGATGATGCGCGGATCCTGTGCGAGCCCGAGGTAATCGTTGCTGCAGAAGTTCAGTAGCTCGCGGCCATCGCCGTGCACCCGGACGCCGTGCGCGGCATCCAGCGTGCGCGCGCGCCGCAGCAAGCCCGCGTGCTCGCGCTCGTGGACGCGCATGGCCAGTGTCTGCAACAGATCGGGATGCTTCATGGGTGCGTGGAAGTGAATCCCTCTCCCTCCGGGAGAGGGGCAGGGGTGAGGGTGCAGCCTTGCGAGGAGTACACGGTTCCCGCGCGGTCGCGGTGCCGAACCCTCATCCGGCGCGGCGCGCCACCTTTTCCCGGGGGGAGAAGGAACAGCGCATCAGGCAACGGAATTTGCATTCGTGGGTTCCGGAACTTCCGCGTGCGCGGTGCCGGCCGCATGGGCGCCGGCTTCCATCCGCAGCGGATGCAGGTCAAGGCGACGGAACAGCGCATGGTCGTGCGCGACGTCCGGGTTGCCGGTGGTCAACAGTTTCTCGCCCATGAAGATCGAGCCCGCACCGGCGAAGAAACACAGCGCCTGCATTTGATCGCTCATCTGCTGGCGGCCGGCCGACAGCCGCACGATCGAGCGCGGCATCAGGATGCGGGCGGCCGCGATCGTGCGCACGAACTCGAACGGATCGAGCTTGTCCGCATGCGCCAGCGGCGTGCCGGGCACGGGGACCAG
>JAICHS010000306.1 GCA_025924775.1 Rhodanobacteraceae bacterium | reverse complement strand
CGGCGTCGTTCGAATCGGGGTCGGACAACCTGACCGCGTCAGGGCGCCGGCGCATCGCGGATTTTGCGCGTGCACATGCCAGCCAACGCATCGTGATTGAGCCGCGCGCCGCCAGTGACAGCCGGGTGCTGGCCGGTCGCCGCGCCGTCGCAGTGGAAGCGGCTTTGGCCGCCGCCGGGGCGGGTCAGGTTTCAATCCGGGCGGTCGGTCAAGCCAGCAAGGGCGCCACCGTTGAGGTTCGGGCGGAATAACAAAAAGTTTCGTGGATTCATGTAGTTGTATGCGTATTGAATCCACGGACCGGGGGCCGTTCCCGGCGGTTGCCAAGCGCTGCGGGTAGGAGTAGGGTCAAGTCCAAGGTCGGCCTTTGCCGACCCCGAGGCGCCATCGCATGAACCCCGCAATACCCCGACTTCCACGCTCCGTCACCGCGGCGCGTGGACGTGGTCGTGCGCGCGCCACCATCCGTCAAGCGTTGCCCACGCAAGAGGAGGCTGCTCTATGTTCGAACACCAGCAGAAAGATCACATAGCCGCCGTGATGAAGGCGAACCCCGAGTTTCGCCGCCTTTATCAGCACCACCAGGAGCTGGACAGCAAGGTACGCGATGCGGAGCTCGGTGTGTTGCCCATGCATGGCGACACACTCCTTGGAATGAAGCGCGAAAAGCTGCAGGTCAAGGAGCGACTCACCCGCATGTGGGGTCAGCTCGGCAGCGCCTGAAGGTTTCCACCACCAAAGAATCGTAGCCGGCCCGCCTTGTGCGGGCCGGTTTGTTTCCGGCCAGGAGCCGTTGATTCTCCCGTTCGCCACTTTGGCGCGGGTGGGCGCCAACCCGCTATCGCCGAAGACTGTGGCCGGGTGCGCTGCGCTCTTCCCGCCCTACGCACGTCGCAAATCTCATGCACACGGTTGGAAAATTTTTGTCATTCCTGGGCGCCTGCAGGTTCATCGCAGGCGAACCCGACTGCGTTTGCAGGATTGCGAACGCGAACGCTGTGGGCGGCACGCAGTGCGAGCGCCATGGATGGCGCGAGTCAATCCGGGCTTTCGCGTTCGTGGCACGTGCCTGCAGGTGCGGACTATGAAGTGAGCACTGACGCGGCGACAATCGCGCGGTCATGCCGCTTGCCACGTCCATCGTCCTGTGTACCTGCAATGGTGCGCGCTTTCTTGCGGCACAGTGGGACAGCCTGCTTGCGCAGTCGCGCCGGCCTGACGAGATTGTCGTGCGCGACGATGCCTCGTCGGATGCGACGCCGGTACTGCTGGAGACGCTGTCCGCGCGTGCCGCGGATGCGGGTGTGAGGGTGCACCTGACGCGCAACCCTTCAAACCTTGGCTATGTCGCCAACTTCTCGGCCGCGTTGCGCGATGCCAGTGGTGACATGCTGTTCCTGTGCGACCAGGACGACGTGTGGCACGCCGACAAGCTGGCCGTGCTGGCCGAACAGTTCGAACAGCGTCCCAATCTTTTGCTGATGTGCACCGATGCCCGCCGCATGGATGCAGCGGGCGTGGCCTTGCGGCGTTCGCTGTTCGAAGTGTTGAGGGTCACGCGCAGCGAGCTGGACGCGCTGCACGCGGGCGACGGATTCCGCGTGTTGCTGCGGCGCAGCCTTGCCACCGGCGCCACGATCGCGCTGCGGCGCAGCCTGCTGGATGCGGCGTTGCCGGTCCCGGCGGGCTGGGTGCACGACGAGTGGCTGGCGATCATGGCGGCCGCTCTGGGCGGGTGTGACTGCGTGGCTTCACCCCTGATCGATTACCGCCAGCACGCCGCAAACCAGATCGGGATGCCGGACCGGAATCTTGCGGCCAAATGGCGCGATCTGCGGCGTCCACGCGCGGCGCTGATCGATGGGTTGATCACACGCAACGAGGTCCTGCTGCAACGCCTGCGATCACTGGGCGATGCGATTCCGGAAACCTGTCGCGCGCAGACCGCCGACAAGGTGCGGCACCTGCGGTTGCGCGCGGCGATGCGCGGCGCGCCGTGGCGGCGCCTGCCCCGCATCGCGCGTGAAACCGTGCGGGGCGGCTATCGCCGGCATGGCACGGGTTGGCGGTCGGTCTTGCGCGATCTGCTGCGGCGCGACTGAACAGCGGCCCGCGCCCGACCCCAGACGCGCGAGTGGAGTGGGCATCTCCGCTATCATGGCGGGTCGCGGGAAAGCACCCGCCGCCCTTCGCCTGCCTGCCGGATGCCCATGATCGTCAACAGTGTCCTCGAACTGATCGGTCACACGCCCATGCTGCGCGTGCGCCGCCTGGATACCGGCAAGTGCGAGCTGTTCCTGAAGCTGGAATCGTTCAACCCCGGTGGTTCGATCAAGGACCGCATCGGGCTGTCGATGATCGAGGGTGCGGAAAAATCCGGCAGGATCAAGCCAGGCGCGACGCTGGTCGAAGGCACCGCCGGTAACACCGGCCTAGGGCTTGCGCTGGTCGCACAGGCCAAGGGCTACAAGCTGATCCTGGTCGTGCCCGACAAGATGAGCCGCGAGAAGATATTCAATCTCAAGGCCATGGGCGCGGAAGTGGTGCTGACGCGTTCGGACGTGGCCAAGGGCCATCCCGAGTACTACCAGGACCTCGCCGCCAGCATCGCCGAGAAAACGCCCGGCGCGTACTTCATCAACCAGTTCGGCAACCCCGACAACCCGGCCGCGCACGAAGCCACCACCGGCCCGGAAATCCTGGAGCAAATGGACGGCCGCGTCGATGCCATCGTGGTGGGTTGCGGCAGTTCCGGCACCATGAGCGGGCTGTCGCACTTCCTCGACAAGCATTCGCCCGCGACCGACCTGATCCTGGCCGATCCGGTGGGTTCGGTGCTGGCCAAGTACATCAACGAGGGCGTACTGACCAAAAAACTGTCGTCGTGGATGGTGGAAGGCATCGGCGAGGATTTCCTGCCTTCCATCAGCGACTTCTCGCGGGTGAAAAAGGCCTACGCCATTTCCGACAAGGAAAGCTTCCTCACCGCGCGTGAATTGCTGGCCAAAGAGGGCGTGCTGGGCGGTTCGTCCACCGGCACCCTGCTGGCCGCGGCACTCAAATACTGCCACGAGCAGACCACGCCCAAGCGGGTGGTCACGCTGGTGCCGGACACCGGCAACAAGTACCTCTCGAAGCTCTACAACGACTACTGGATGCTGGACAACGGCTTCCTCGACCGCCAACCGACCGGCGACCTGCGCGACCTGATCATGCGCCCTTACGCCATGCGCGACACCGTGGTCGCGGCGCCGGCCGATTTGCTGATCACCGCGTACAACCGCATGAAGCTGTACGACGTCTCGCAACTGCCGGTGATGGACGGCGAGAAGATCGTCGGCATCATCGACGAGTCGGACCTGCTGCTGCACGTTTACGGCGACGAGAAGCGTTTCCT
>JAICHS010000305.1 GCA_025924775.1 Rhodanobacteraceae bacterium | reverse complement strand
CGCCACCGTGAAAGGGTGGTGTCCTAGGCCTCTAGACGATGGGGACAGCGTGGGGATTTGGTGGAGCCAGCCGGGATCGAACCGGCGACCTCTACAATGCCATTGTAGCGCTCTCCCAGCTGAGCTATGGCCCCACGCTGGAAGCGCGCAAGAATAGGTGCGGACGTTGTCAGCGTCAAGCATTTTGCGATGAAAGCGCGCATCGCGAACCGGGGAGGGAGTCGTTTGCAAGAGATAGAATTCATCCGGGACCTGGCTTGCGTGATGTTGGCGGCGGGCGTGGTGGTGGTGATTTTTCCGCGCCTGCGGTTGCCGGTGCTGCTGGGCTACATCATCGCCGGCGTGCTGATCGGTCCGCACATGCCGTGGCGGTTTCTGACCGACCAGCGCACGATGCAGTCGATCGCCAATCTCGGCGTGGTGCTGCTGATGTTCACGCTGGGTCTGGACTCGAGCCTGCGCAAGCTGCGTGAGCTCGGCGCGGGCGTGATGCTGGCCGCGCTGGTGGAAGTGGGGATGATGCTGTGGGTCGGCGTTGAGATCGGGCGGCTGGCGGGGTTGAGCGGACGCGAGGCGTTGTTCCTGGGCGGCGTGATCTGCATTTCCTCGACCATGATCGCCCTGCGCACGGTCGCCGACCGAGGCTGGCGCGGGCAGCCCTTCGTTGCTGGCATGGTCGGTATGCTGGTTTCCGAGGAAGTGCTGACCGTGGTGCTGATCACGGTGCTGAGCGCCGTCGCGGCGGGCAGCGCGGACACCACGGACGTCGCATTCACCGTGCTGTGGCGGATGCTGCTGTTCGTCTCGGTGGCGTTGGTGCTGGGTCTGCTGTTGCTGCCGCGGTTGCTGGACTGGCTGGCCAAACGTGGTCGCGACGAACCGTTGCTGGTGACCGCGCTCGGCATCTGCTTCGGGGCTTGCCTGCTGGCGGTGTGGGAAGGTTTCAGCGTGGCGCTGGGTGCGTTCCTCGCAGGGGTGGTGGTGTCCGAAGCGCGCTGTTCGGATCGGATCGTGCGGCTGGTGCGACCGGTGCGCGACATGTTCGCGGCGATCTTCTTCGTGGCGATCGGCCTGCTGCTGGATCCCTCGCAGATGCTGCCGTGGTTGTTGCCGGCGCTGGGCCTCGCGGTGGCCGTGATCATCGGCAAAACGCTGGCCTGCAGCGTCGGTGCGTTCATGTGCGCGGGGCGTAACGCGCACGAGGCGTTGCGGACAGGTTTGACCATGGCGCAAATCGGTGAATTCTCGTTCGTGATCGCGTCGCTGGGTATCGCGGCGGGTGCGGTGGGCGGGTTCCTGTACCCGCTGATCGTGACCGCAGCGGTAATCTGCATGCTCGCTTCACCGCTGCTGTTGCGCGCCGAACCGGCGATTCTCGGCCTGTTGCGGCGCGTGACGCCCGCACCGTTGCGTACGCTGGCGCAGGGCTATCACGAGTGGATCAGCGGCACGGCGCCCGCGCGCGATGACGTGATGCTGGCGAAGATGCTGCGGCGGCTGCTGTGGCACATTTCGGTCAACCTGGTGCTGGTGTGCGCGGTGTTCGCGATCGGCGCATTCGTCAGCGCCATGATTCCGCGCTGGTGGCCGCACCTGCCGTTGCCGGGGGTGGCGCGCCGCTCGTTGATCTGGGCGATCGCGCTGTTCGTGTCGTTGCCGATGCTGATCGCGGTATATCGCAAGGCCGATGCGCTGGGCATGCTGTTGGCCGAGCTCGGCATCAGCGAACAAGTGCACGGCGTGCGCACCGCCGGCCTGCGCCGCGTGCTCGGCAAGCTGGTGCCGTTGGGGGCGCTGGCCGGCATGGCGTTGCTGGTCAGTGCGCTGGGCAGCAGCATCCTGCCGCCGCGCGGGGTGCTGGTCGCGTTGCTCGCGATCGGCGCGTTTACCGTATGGTTCCTGTGGGGCTCGTTGGTGCGGGTGCACGCGCGCATGCAGGCCGCGTTGCGCGACCTGATCGAACAGGAGCCGCAACCGCCGCCGTGAAAGATGTGTCCCCATGGGCAGGCGAAACCTCGAGGCTCCCTTTGCCAGTCGCGGCAACGCATGTTCGGGATGACCTGAAATCATTTCATCAAGTTATTGAACGCAAAAGAAGGTCGGCATCGCTGCCGCCTCCTTTTTGGCTCGGCCGCTCAGGCCTGCTTCGCGGCCAATAGTTTGTGCGCGATTCCCAACAGCAGCATTCCGATACAACTCAATCCGCCCCACATCACGATTTCGAAGGGCCACAGGTTGTGCGAAGTGGGATCGATGGCGGTGCCCATGAGGATGCGCAGCACCACGAATGCCATTACGGCTGCCGGTACCGCGGCGAGGAGTCGCCAGCCGCCACGCCATCGACACAGGCCCCACGCCGGCCAGGCGAGGGAGAGGATGCCGATCGCGATCATCGCCAGCACGAAGCCACTGAAGAGCGCGACGTCGCCCGCGCTCGACGGAGTGTTCACGGCCTTTTGGTAGTCGGTGCCCTGAGCGGCCTTGTCCGCGGCATTGAGCGTGCCCACCCACGCGGGTTGCGTCGTGTCCGGCGCGGGGGCATCGCCACCCGTGATCGAAACGGGATAAGTTGCGACGACTGGCGTGCGGTTGTACGAACCATCGCCCGCGCTGATGCGCACTTCGTCTACCTGCGTGCCGGGGTCGAACAGGAAGAACCAGCCGAACGCTTCGCCGTCTCCCGCGGGGTAGACGCGCGAGGGATTGCTGCCCGCTTTTGCGGGGGTGCCCTGGAAGTACGGGCGCGCCCAGATATGCATCGGCTGGTCGCTGGCGTAATGCAGGTGCAGGTAGAAGTTCTGGTTCTTGCCCAGCGTGATGCTGTCGCCCGCGGGCCAGGTTTCAGTGACCCGCACCTGCGTTTGCGCGCGGGCAGGGTGGAAGGCAAGCGCGGCCACGGCCATGCACGCAAGCATTGCCCAAAGTCGCATCGCGGATCTCCCCGGTCCGGTTGCTGGTGCCCAGAATAGCGGCGGGCGATGCCGCAACTGGGCGAGCGCATGTAGGGCTAGCGCATCCCCGCGCCTGCGGCGCCCGCGCCAGGCGCGCGTTCGTGCGCTCCGCCCTTCCGTTGGAAGGTGGACCGGGTGGATGGCCTTACTTTTTGAACCCGCGTCAGTACGTGGCGGCACCCGCCGCGCAGTCTCCACCGTGAGCGGCTTGCATGCGAACGGCAACGGGTCAGCCGGCCCGGGCCATGTGGGTCTTCATCGACTTGCGTGCGGCACGAACCGAGCCTTTCCTTACCGTCGGGGGAAATTACATTCTGCCTGGGGTGCAGAAATACTTGCGGAACCGCCTGGAACAACGATCGTACGCAGCATTGAGCCACACGCTTCAGGATGGGCTGTCGACAACCTTTACAAATTTGCCCGGGAACGAGTTTTTCTTAAAAAAAATAT
>JAICHS010000304.1 GCA_025924775.1 Rhodanobacteraceae bacterium | reverse complement strand
TGGCGGCACCTGGTCCACCTCGCCCGATCCCAGCGACTTCCATGACTTCACCGGCCCCGACCTGTACGCGCCGCACGCGAATGTCTACACCCGCCCCGACGGCACGCCGTACCGCTGGTGCGCATCCAAGGCAAGGTCGTCGCCACTTTCAAACAGTTCGCGCAATTGGAACGCGTGCTCGGCCCGTACGGCGGACAGATGGCATCGTTCGACTGGGTCTTCTCACCGCGCGGACCGGATGGACGCCCGGAACCGATGTTCGACCGCGCCACCGGCAAGGTGAACCCGACGGTCGTCGCGTACTGGCGCGAGCACTACGACATCGCACACCGCATCGAGGCGCAGTGGCCGGCGTTGCGGCCCGACCTCGACGGCAAAATCCACGTGATCGTTGGCACCGCCGACACGTTCTATCTCGATGGCGCCGCGCACCGGCTGAAGGCCGTGCTGGACCAGGTGGGCGCGCATGCCGAGGTGCAATTCCTGCCCGGCAAGACCCACGGCGACCTGTACTGGAAGGGCAAGGATCACGACTGGCTAGGCAAGCAGATCGCGTGGGCGATGTACCACGTAGCGCGGCCGGACGCGAAGATTCCGGCGGCGTACCGTGGCGAATTGCACCCCGCGATCGACACCGCGGAAACGTCGGCGCATTGACGCATGCACGGCATGCCACAATGCCGCGGTTTTCATCACGTGCGGGGATGACGATGCGCACTCGCGGGTTGCTTCCGTTTTTGCTGGCCTTCATCGCGGCGCCCTCTTTTGCTGCGGCCCCGCCCACTTCTGCGCCGGCGCCGTTGCAAGGTCTGGATGCCTATGTCCAGCGCACGATGCACGACTGGCACGTGCCCGGTCTCGCCATTGTCGTGGTGAAGGATGGCAAGGTTTTGGCGGCGCGCGGCTACGGCGTGCGCGAACTGGGCAAGCCCGGCAAGGTTGATGCCGACACGCTGTTCGACATCGGTTCCAACTCCAAGGCCTTCACCGTCGCCGCGCTGGGCACGCTGGTTTCATCGGGCAAGCTCAAGTGGGACACGCCGGTCGTCGATGAACTGAAGGGCTTCAAACTGGAAAGCCCGTACGTCACGCAGGACGTCACGCTGCGCGATCTGCTGACCCACCGCACCGGCTACTGCGACCCGGGCGCCGCGTGGTACACCAGCGATGCGGACAACATCATCCATCGCATGCGGTACCAGAGGCCGAAGTACGGCTTCCGCACCACGTTTTGCTACAACAACGTGCAATACCTTGCTGCCAGCCGCTTCATCCCCGGGCTGACTGGCCAAACCTGGAACGATTACATCGCGACGCACCTGTTTAGGCCGCTCGGCATGACGCGTACCGTCAGCACCGATGCCGCGGTCGCGGCTGCGAGCGACGTGGCAACGCCGCACGGCATGGTCGATGGCAAGCCCGCGGCGTTGCACCGCTATTGGCCGCACAACATGGACCTCTTCGCAGCGGTAGGCGGCATCTGGTCCAGCGCCAACGACATGGGCCACTGGTTGCAGATGCTGCTGGCGAACGGCAAGTACGACCGCAAGACGGTGCTCGACGACAATGTCGTCACGGCGATGGAAACCCCGCAGATGCTGATCCGGGCGGGTACCGGCGTCGGCGACGAAATCCGCGCGTGGATGCCCGGCGGCACGTTCTACACCTACGGCCTGGGCCTGTTCGTGCAGGACGATGGCGGCCACACGATCGTGTGGCACGCCGGCGACATCGACGGCATGGCCTCCGCGCTCGTGTTGGTACCGAAGGCGCAATTCGGCATCGCGGTGCTGTCGAACATGGACCACGCCAACGCGCGCTTCGCGATCGTCGCGCACGTGTTGCAAACCATGCTGGATTTGCCGGGCCACGATCTCGACCCCGCGCTGCTCGCGGCCGACCACAAGGACGCAGCCGAAGGCGCGGCGGTGGACAAGAAGCTTGCGGCTACGCGCGTCGCGAATACCAAACCGCCGCTGCCGCTGTCCAAATACGCCGAAACGTATTCGGACCCGCTGGACGGGGGCGCGCAGGTCACGCTCGAACATGGCCGCCTGGTGCTGCAGCTCGGCAACCCGGATTTCGTTGGCGATCTCCAACCGTGGCACGACAACACCTTCCACGTCACCTGGCGCTACAGGTTCTACAGCGACGACTACGCGACCTTCGACGTGGACGCATTGCGCCGGCCCGCGAAATTGACGCTGATGAAAATGGGCCTGCACTACGAACGCATGCATTTCGCCGGTAACAATCCGGATTGAAACGCGACGTACCCGAACCGGAACCCGCAGCGCGATGAAGCCACGACCTCGCATCTTCACGCGCTCCGACGCCAGCGTGATCGGCGGCAGCGCCGCACTCATCACGATCGCGGGCAACGCCGTCGAAAACGTGGTCGGCATTCAGCTGGCCGCGAAGAACCGCTCCGAATACGCATTCTCGGTGGTGATCAACTCGCCGTTGCAGATCGCGTTGGTGCTGGCGCCGGCGCTGGTGATCCTGCCGCGCGTGTTCGGGTTCACGCCGCTGACGCCGGTGTTTTCGCCCATGCTCGTCGTCAGCGTCGCGATCGCCGTGCTGGTGGCGGCGTTCATCACCTTCGACGGTGAATCCGATTGGGGCGAGGGCGTATCCTTGCTGGCGCTGTACGCCATCATCGCGACGGCGTTCTGGTGGGGGTGAGAAACGGCGCCACGCACCCTGGACGGCTGCCCGCCCGACCCGCATTTGCAGCCGCTGAAAAAACAAGGACCGCAACATGCCCATCACCCGCCGCCTGCGCGTCACCGCCCCGACCAACCCGGTTCTGGTGCAAGGCCTCGCCGACATCCGCCAGAAAATGCACCTTCCGGATGCGTTTCCGCCCGAGGTCGAAGCCGAGGCGCGCAACGCTGCGGCCAGCGTGAAATTACCGGACCTCGACCGCACCGACATCCCACTGGTCACCATCGACCCGCCGGGTTCGATGGACCTCGACCAGGCGATGCATATCGAACGCAACGGCGACGGTTGGCGCGTGCATTACGCGATCGCCGACGTGGCCGCGTTTGTCGTGCCCGGTGGCGCGACCGACCGCGAAGCCAACCGCCGCGGCGAAACCCTGTACGGCATCGGCCACACGATTCCGCTGCACCCAACGGTGCTGTCGGAGGGCGCGGCATCGCTGCTGCCCAACCAACCGCGGTCCGCGCTGCTGTGGACCATCGACCTCGACGCCAGCGGTGCCAGCACGGGTGCCAAGGTCGAACGCGCACGCGTTGCGAGCCGGCAGAGATGCGACTACGCCAGCGTGCAGGCCGCCATCGACGCCGGCACGGCCGGCCCGATGTGGGCACTCCTGAAACAGGTCGGCGAACTGCGCCGGCAGCGTGCGCGGAAGCTGGGTGCCATCAGCCTGCCGCTGCC
>JAICHS010000303.1 GCA_025924775.1 Rhodanobacteraceae bacterium | reverse complement strand
GCCGACCCGGCCCAAGTGAAACACGCGACCGACGCCTGGCGCCACTGCGCGGCGATCCTGGACCAGCATCTGCGCGAGCGTCGCTGGCTGGTAGGCAAATCGCCCACCATCGCCGATTTCGCGGTTGCCGTGACGCTGCCCTACGCCAGGCGCGCCCACATTCCGCTGGATGAATTCCCCGCCGTCCACCGCTGGCACGAACGCCTGAACGAACTGGAGGCGTGGCGCGAGCCGTTCCCCGCGCTGGCCGAGGCGGCTTGAGCCGGCGGCGGCGCTTGTCGAATTCCCGCGGCATCGTTCGTCGTCAGGACGAACATCCAAACTGTCATCGAGGCAACCATCATGCAACTCACCACGTATCTCTTCTTCAAGGACAACGCAGCGGCGGCGTTCGATTTCTACGCCAAGTGTCTTGGCGGCAAAGTGGCGATGAAGGTGACTTACGGCGAAATGCCGGGGAGCGAACGGGTGCCTGCCGAACTGCGCAATGCGGTCGCGCACGTGCGGCTCGACGCCGGCAGCGCCCGGCTGATGGGATCGGACTGGTGCCCGCCGGGCGGCGAGCCATACCCGGGCATCCACGGCAACCGCATTTGCCTCGATGTCGACACGCCCGCGGAGGCCGAACGCCTGTTCGCCGCGCTGAGCGAAGGCGGCAAGGTTGACATGCCGCTCGCCGAAACTTCCTGGTCGCTGCGCTTCGGGATGTTCACGGACCGCTTCGGCGCACATTGGATGGTCAACTGCAACCGGCCGGGTTGAGGGCCCCATGGCCACCCGAAAAAACACGCCGCGCCTGCTGGCGCTGGCATTGCTGTTGGCGGCCGCTACCAGCACGGCGGCCGCGACCCGCTTCACCATCGACCCCGACCACACCTATCCGAGCTTCGCGGCCGACCACATGGGCCTTTCGACCTGGCGCGGGAAGTTCGACCACAGCCAAGGCACCCTCACGCTGGATCGCGCAAACCGCACCGGCACGGTGCACATCGTCACGCAGGTCGACAGCATCAACTTCGGCAATCCGCCGCTGACGCAGATGGTGCTGCGCGACGCAATTCCCGCGCCGTTGTGCAAGACCGGGTGCGCGTTCTTCGATGCCGCGAAATACCCGACCGCGACCTACGACGGCACGCTCACGGACTTCGTGGATGGCGCGCCGACCCGCGTGGCCGGCAAGCTGACGCTGCACGACGTGACGCGTCCGCTGGATTTGAAGATCGAGCGCTTCAAGTGCGTTCCCGATCCGATGCTGCATCCGCGCGAGCGCTGCGGCGCGGATGCAGCGGCGACGTTCGACCGCGCCGATTTCGGCATCGACGCGGGCAAGTCGTTCGGCATGGACATGCGGGTGTCGCTGCGGATCCAGGTCGAAGCCGTGCAGGACGAATGATTGCCGGCGCCGCATGCGGCGGCTCCGGATCGGCGCTACCCTGAGGTTCTTTCCACGCACGGGGAACGCGCCATGTCCATGCACCGCGGGCTGCTGACCGGCTGCCTGATCGCGACACTCGCCGGATCGCCGCTGGCCCTCGCCGAAACGACCGCGCAGGCGATGCCCGAATACATGGCGATGCTGGGCCATGCGATCTCGGTGGAGACCGTGCAGGGCAAGGGCCAGGTGCCGGCGCTGGCGCGCTATTTCGCGGACAAAATGCAGGCCGCCGGATTTGCCAAGGCCGACATCGTGACCCTTCCCGTCGGCCATACCGAAGCGCTGGTCGTGCGCTATCGCGGCAGCGGCAAGGGCAAGCCTTTCATCGTCCACGGGCACATGGACGTGGTCGCCGCCAACGCCGCGGGCTGGGCTGACCACGCGCCGTTCAAGCTGGTGAAGGACGGCCCGTACTACTACGGGCGCGGCGTCGCGGACATGAAGGACCAGACGGTGGCGCTGGTCGCAACCTTCATGCGCCTGAAGCGCGAAGGTTACGTACCTCAGCGCGACATCCTGCTGACGCTGACGGGCGACGAGGAGACCGACGAGTTCACCGCCGAGGCAGTCGCCAAGCGCTACCACGATGCCGAGTTCGCGCTCGACGCGGACGGCTCTTCGGGCGTGTACGACGCGAACCTGAAACCCGTTCTGTTCGAAGTGGTCGCGGCCGAGAAGGGCTACGCGGATTTCCTGGTCACCGCGACTTCGCCCGGCGGACATTCCAGCGAGCCCAATCCCGACAACGCGATCTACAAGCTGTCGGGGGCGATGCAAAAGATCGCCGCCTACCACTTTCCGGTGAAATACAACGGCATCACGCTGGCTTCCTTCAAGGCGATGAGCGCGCACCTGCACGGGCCGCTCGCGGATGCGTTGCACCGCTTCGCCGAACACCCCGGCGACCGCGCGGCGGCGGCCGTGATTTCGGCGGACCCCGCGTACGTCGGCCAGATCCGCACCACCTGCGTCGCGACGGAGTTCACGTCCGGTCACGCCCGCAACGCCCTGCCCGAGCAGGCCGCCGCCAACGTCAACTGCCGCATCTTCCCCGGCGTCGGCGTGGCCGAGGTGCAGCAGCAACTGCAACGCGCGGTGGCCGACCCGGCCATCAAGGTCACGGTGCAGGCGCCGGCGCCCGTGCTGGGACCGGCGTCCTACCCCGTCCTGCCACGGGTCATGGCGGCGGTCACGCACGTCGTCCAGCAAAGGTTCCCGGGCGTGCAGGTGATCCCGACCATGATTCCGGCATCCTCCGACAGCCGCCACTTCCGCAACCACGGCGTGCCGACCTGGGGCGTCAGCCCGGCCTACGCCAAGCCCGGCGACGTGCACGCGCACGGTTACAACGAGCGGATCCTCGCCACCGAATTGCCGGCGTCGCTGGATTTCTGGCACGCGCTGCTGCCCGCACTGGCGGGTCCGCAATGACGGATGGCACACGTCCACGCCGTACCTGTGGCGATAATGTTGGCCACCTGAAAGCCGCTCTGGGGAGTTCGCCATGCCATTCGCACGCCTGCTGATCGCCGCCTGCGTCACACTGATCGTCGCGTGGACGCCCGCGGCGCAAAGTGAAACCACGCAGCAGGCGATGCCCGAAACCATGGACATGCTGCGCCACGCCATCGCGACCCAAACCGTGGAAGGCAAGCACCAGGTGCCCGCCTTCGCGCAATATCTTGCGGGCAAGCTGGAATCGGCCGGCTTCGCCAAATCCGACATCGAAATCATCCCGGTGGGCGAGACGGCGGCGCTGGTCGTGCACTACCGCGGCAGCGATGCCAGACTGAAACCGATCCTGCTGTCGGCACACATGGACGTGGTCGCGGCCAACCCGAAGGATTGGCAGCGCGATCCGTTCAAGCTGATCGAGGAAAACGGTTACCTGTACGGCCGCGGCAGCGCCGACATGAAGACCAACCTCATCACGCTGGTCGAAACCTTCATGCGCTTCAAGCGCGAACATTTCGT
>JAICHS010000302.1 GCA_025924775.1 Rhodanobacteraceae bacterium | reverse complement strand
TGCATGGCGCCAATCCGCGCGCGACGTTCGCTGTCTTCGAGTTGCTGGTGGAGGGCCGCGAAGTTTCGCGCAATGTTGTCTTCTTCGATCAGCCGAAGAATCTCGCGCTGCCGTTGCCGCACATTCGCACGCAGCTCGCGCAGACGAATGACGGCTATAAGCTGACGCTCGACAGCGACACGCTGGCGCGCGAAGTATGGGTTTCGTTCGGCGATATCGATGCCGAAGTTTCGGACAACGCGTTCGACCTCCTGCCGGGCCAGCAACTGACGCTGACGATCCACAGCAGTGCCAGTCTCGATGTCCTGCGCAAAGCGCTCAAGCTTCAGGACGTGGCCGATACGATGCAGGGCCGCGCGCAATGAAGGCGGTGCTTCCGGCATGCGCGGTGATTGGGATGATTCTGTTCGCAGCAGCTGCCCACGCGGCGCCAGACGACGCGGCGGTACGCGCGCAAGCCTTGGTCGCGAAGCTGACGCTCAAGGAAAAGGTCGCGCAGTTGCAGGACAGCGCACCCGCGATCCCGCGCCTCGGCGTGCCCGCGTATACGTGGTGGAACGAAGGCCTGCACGGGCTCGCGCGCGGCGGCTTCGCCACGGTGTTTCCGCAGGCGATCGGCTTGGCGGCGAGTTGGGATCCCGCGTTGCTGCAGCAGGTCGGCACGGTGGTTTCGACCGAGGCCCGCGCGCGGTTCAACGCGGTCGGTGCAAACAACGATCACCGACGTTACCAGGGACTGACCATCTGGTCGCCCAACATCAATATCGATCGCGATCCGCGCTGGGGCCGCGGCCAGGAAACCTACGGCGATGATCCGTACCTGACCGGCCGGCTTGCCGTGGCATTCGTGCGCGGCATCCAGGGTGATGATCCTGCGCATCCGCGCGCGATCGCGACGCCCAAGCACTTCGCGGTGCACAGCGGTCCCGAATTCGGCCGCCATGGTTTCGACGTCGACGTGTCGCCGCATGATCTGGAAGCGACGTACCTGCCGGCGTTCCGCGCTGCGGTCACGGAGGGCCATGCGAGCTCGGTGATGTGCGCGTACAACGCACTGCACGGCACGCCGGTATGCGCGGACAAGGATTTGCTCACCACGACCCTGCGTGACGATTGGGATTTCAGGGGCTATGTCGTTTCCGATTGCGATGCGATCGACGACATGACCCAGTTCCACCATTACAAACCCGATGATGCGCAGTCATCGGCCGCCGCAATTGCCGCCGGCACCGACCTCGATTGCGGCAGCGCTTACGCGTCATTGGGCGAGGCGGTGCAGGAGGGCTACGTCAAGGAATCGGTGCTGGACACCGCGTTGGTGCGACTGTTCGCGGCGCGCTACCGGCTCGGCATCATGGGCGGCGGCGACGATGGCGCGTATGCACGGATCGGCATCGACCAGATCGACAGCGCCGCGCACCGCAAGCTGGCGCTGCAGGCCGCACTGAAATCCATCGTGTTGCTGAAGAACGCGCACGCCATGTTGCCGTTGCACGCCGGCACGCGCATTGCGGTCATCGGCCCCGATGCCGATACCGTGGAAACGCTGGAAGCGAACTATCACGGCACCGCGCGCGATCCGGTCACGCCCCTGGAAGGGTTGCGCCAACGCTTCGGTGCGAATCACGTCACCTACGCGCAAGGTTCGCCCGTCGCGACAGGGGTGCCGATCCCGATTCCCGAAACCGCGTTGCGCAGCGACGGCAAGCCGGGATTGAAGGGCGAGTATTTCGATCATGCCGGTTTCAGTGGCAAGCCGCGCCTCACGCGCAGCGATCGCACCATCGATTTCGACTGGGATCATGTCGCGCCAGACGCGTCGCTCGACCCGGGTCATTACGCGGTGCGCTGGACCGGCGAGCTGGTCCCGCCTGGTGCGGGCGATTACACGCTGGTGGTGCACGTCGACCGCTGTTTCGATTGCCGCGGACACGATCCGGTGCGGCTGTTCGTCGATGGCAAGAAGTTCATCGACAACCCCGGCAACGGCAAGTCCATGCAGGCGACGGTGCATTTCACGGATGCGTCGCCGCATGCGATCAAACTGGAAATGCTGCACAGCGGCCAGGACCAGGGCATCCGCCTGCAGTGGCTGGCGCCCCCGGCGGCGCAGATTGCCGAGGCCGAAGCGGCTGCCAGGCGCGCGGATGTTGTGCTGGCCTTCGTCGGATTGTCGCCCGACGTCGAAGGCGAGGAATCGCCGCTGGATGTACCGGGCTTTGATCACGGCGACCGCACCGACATCGCGCTACCGGCGGCGCAGCGCGCGCTGCTCGAACGCGTGGCCGCGACAGGCAAGCCGCTGGTCGTGGTGCTGATGTCGGGCAGCGCGATGGCGATCGATTGGGCGCAACAGCACGCCGACGCGATCCTGGACGCGTGGTATCCCGGCGAATCCGGTGGCGTCGCGATCGCGCAGGTTCTCGCGGGCGATTACGACCCGGCCGGCCGCCTGCCGGTGACGTTCTATCGCGCGACGCGCGACCTGCCGCCGTACGTCAGTTACGACATGCGGGGCCGCACCTATCGCTACTTCTTCACGGGCACGCCGCTGTATCCATTCGGGTACGGCTTGAGCTACACGACGTTTGCCTACGCCGATCCCGCGCTGTCGACGACGCAACTTCAGGCGGGTGCGACGTTGAAGGTCAGTGCGACGGTACGCAACACGGGGACGCGCGTGGGTGGCGAAGTGGCCGAGGTCTATCTGGATGCGCCGGATGTGCCGTTGGCACCGCGCCACGCCTTGGTCGGGTTCGAACGCGTGCATCTGGAACCGGGCGAAAGCCGCCGCGTCGAATTTGAGTTGTCGCCGCGGGCGTTGAGCACGGTCGACGCAGCAGGCCGACGAGCCGTGGTCGCGGGGCGGTATCGTGTTTTCATTGGCAGCGGACAGCCTGGTGATGCGCCGGGCGTCAGCGCTTCGTTTACGATCAGCGGTCGCGACGTGTTGTCGCGCTGAACGAGATGGTGTACGTGTCCGATCCTGAATTCCCGTTCTCCCTGAGCGTAGCGCCGAAGGCGCGAAGTCGAAGGCGCGCGTTTCGACTTCGCGGAGCTGCGCTCCGCTACGCTCAACACGAACGGTTTTGGGAGATTGAGGCAGTCGCTATATGAACGATCGCCGTGATTTCCTGAAACTGCTCGGAGCTGCCGCAGCTTACCGCACGCTCGGCGCGTCCGCGTGCGGCGTCGGCGCGACCGCAACGCCGCCGCGTTTCCCGAGCAAGCGCCCGCCACCTGCGCAACGCAAGTTCACCAGCCCCGCGGTGGAACGGGAACTCGTGCGCGTCAAGGCGAAGATCGGCGATCCGAAACTCGCGTGGCTGTTCGAGAACTGCTATCCCAACACGCTCGACACCACCGTGCACGCCGGCACGTTCGAGGGCAAGCCCGACACCTTCATCGTCACCGGCGACATCGACGCGATGTGGCTG
>JAICHS010000301.1 GCA_025924775.1 Rhodanobacteraceae bacterium | reverse complement strand
GCCGTTTCGCGCGCTGGCTGACGCGGGATGCCACGACCGCCGATGACCTGGTCCAGTCCACTGTGGAGCGGGCGCTGTCACGCTGGCACAGCCGGCGCGATGACACCGCGCTGCGTGCGTGGCTGTTCGCGATCGCCTACCGGCAATTCCTGGACGGTCGGCGCCGGGCGCGACGCTATGCGCGCATGCTGGAGCTGTTCCAGGGTCACGCGGCAACCGAAGCGCCATCGGTGGAGCGGGAAGTAGTCGCGCATTCGGTGGTCATGGCGCTTGAGCGACTGCCCGAAGCCCAGCGGCATCTGTTGCTGTGGATTTCGGTCGAGGGGCTCAGCTATCGGGAGGTGGCCAATCTGCTGGGCGTGCCCATCGGCACCGTCATGTCGCGGCTCTCGCGTGCGCGTGTGGCGTTGCGCTTGGCGAGCGACGGCGACGCGTCCAGAACCCAGACACTGCGATCCCTGAAATGAATACCACGGACAAGACTACCTTCCTTCCCGACGAAACCGACATCCAGGCGTATGTCGATGGCTGGCTTGACGACGCCGGCTGCAAGCGCATGCAGACGTGGCTGGACCGCCATCCGGAACGGGCCGCGGAAATCCATGGTTGGCAACGCGACGCGCAGGCATTGCGCGCAACACTGGGTGGACTTCCGGACCTGGCGGGCGCGCCCGGGCTGGACCCCGCCAGCGTGCGCACACGCCGCCGGCATCGCGTGCGGATGCGGCTCGCATGGGCGGCGGCCCTGGTGTTGACATTGGGCTTTGGCGGCATCGCGGGTTGGCAAATGCGGAGCTTCGACTCGCCGACGCGATCTCCACCCATGGCCGACGCGGTACAGGCCTACCGCCTGTTCGCGCTGAATCGGCAGGCGCCGCTGGACGTGACGCAGCAGCGCCCGGGCGAGCTTCAAGCGTGGCTGGACAAGTACTTCCCGGACGCGGCGTCGTTGCCGGACCTGGCGGCGTCCGGATTCCTCCCCATCGGGGGCCGCCTGCTTGCCACCGACAGCGGGCCGGCGGCTTTGGTGCTGTACAAGAACCCCGCGGGCGGCGCCATCAGTTTTTACATCCGTTCGCCGGCACCGCACGCGGGCGAACTGCCCCGCGGACAACGCCGCGAAGGCCAGCTGGCCACTGCGTATTGGTCCGGCGATGGCTACAACTACGCACTGGTGGCGCGCGCCGATCCATCGAACCTGCGCATCCTGCGCCTCGATTCGCTGCGTTGACCCTGCGGGTTTGCTCTTCGCGGTTTGTGTTTGCGGACGTGCTCAGCGGTGGGCGACGACAAACCACGCCACCGCCGCGACGGCGTTGTTGGTGGCGTGCAGCGCAATCGACGGCCACAGTGAATGCGTGCGCACGCGCAGCCACGCTGCGATCAAACCCAACAGGATCAGTACCGGCACGGGGTACCAGGCGAACCCGAAGTCGGGCAGGTGGGCGCAGCCGAAGATCACGGCGCTGGCCAACACGGCCCAACCGATCGGCATGCGGCGGGCGAGGCCGGACAACAGCACGCCACGAAACACCAGCTCCTCGGCGAACGGCGCCACGCCCACCACCACCAGCGCCAGCAGCACGCGCAGGCCGGGCGATACGCTGCCGGCGAGCAGCGTCACGTCCTGCCGGATCGGGTGCTGGCCGGCGAGGAACTGCGTCAGCGGACCGCCCAGCAGCAGCACCACGATGCCCAGCAGGACCGCGACCAGGTACGCGCGCGGGTTCGCAAGCCGGGTGAACCCGAAGCCCGGCAACCCGGCGCCTGTCCATTGCGCTGGCCACAGCCGGTGGACGAGCCACGCCGTCACGGCGGCGGTGGCGGTCAGCGTCAGGACCACCACGATCACCCGCAGGTCGGGGCTCGCCTGGATCGCAGCCACGATCGACTTGGTGGTGGGCGGCACGGAATGGGCGGGGGCCGCCGCCAGCGCGGCCTTCAGCTTTGCGGCGAGACCCACCACTGCGCCGATCAGGATGCCGAGGCCAAATTGCAGGGCGAAGTACAGCACGACGATGGCGAGGGCGGCCCACACGCCGGGGCGCCTGGCTTGCATCGGATGCTCTGCCGCAGGTGTTTCGGGCTGCGCGCCGGTGTCCGGCGTCGACGAATCCATGGGGTGTCCGTGGGAACCAGACTGCGCGCACTCTAACAGTGCGGCCGGGAGGCTCGGCGCGCGGTTACTTTTCGATGCGGTAATTGAAGCTCGCGCGGTTGCCGGTGGTCGCGTTCTCGGCTTCGAACTGCAGGAACCGGTTGAGCGTGTAGCGCAGGGTGATGACCTGCCCCGGCGTGAACAGGCCGACGCCGTAGCTGAGGAACAGCCGCGGGGACAGGTATTTGCCCGCGGTGAATGCCGAGCCACCCAGCGCCTCGCTGCTGGAGACGCCCGCCTCGAGGCCAATGCGCGAACCGATCGATTTCGCCAGCCGGTCGCCGGCCAGGCCGCCCAGTGCCTGCGCGGCGGTGTTCAAAGTGTCGCCTTCGCCACTCTTCAGGGCGTTCAGCGGACGCCCGGTGACCAGGTAGGAAAGCGCTTCGGCCTGTTCCATCGAGGGGTCCGAAAACACCGTCAGCACCGGACGCTGCGCGGTACCGCGCACCGCCAGTCCCACGGTGATGCTTTGGCTGCGGATGTTGCGCACCGCGCGGATGTCGAGTCCGGGATTGTCCAGCCGCGTGCCGGCGAACAGCAGGCGACCGCGCTGGATGCTCAAATTCTGCCCATAGGCCTGGTACTTGCCATCGATGCGGATTTCGCCGCGCCCGGTGGCGGTCTGCCCGGGCCGCACGCGCACCGCCAGTTGCCCGTGCACGGTGCCATCCAGGCCGTAACCCTGCAGCTTGACCTTGTCGCCGAGTTTGACCTGGATGTCGGCATTCATCGCCAGTGGGGCGACCCGCGCCGCGGGTGGCGCGTCCACGATCACTACGTCGGGGGAGGCCTGGGTCGGGCCCTGGCCGGGCAGCTTCTCGACCTGCACTTTGGCGTCGGGAATCGTGATGCTGCCGGTCACTGCGAACACGTCATCCGTGCGCGCGATGTGCAGGTCGGGCGAGGCGACCACGCGCGCCGCCGGAATGTCCGCCACCAGCACGTTGTCGCCCTTGAGATCCAGGCGCAGCGGCGCATCGGCCGCAAGGCCGGTGCTGCCATCGATGTGCAGCACGCCGGCACCCGATGCGATCTGCCCCGTGATCGCAAGGCGCCCCTGCGCGTCGCCGTTGATCGCGACGTGCCCGTCATGCAGTTTCAGGCCCGCGCGCGGCAGCTCGGCGGAAAAGCCCTGCGTCTGGATGCGGCCCTGGAACTGCGGCGCCGCGAGGGTGCCCGACAGCTGCAGGTTGCCGGCCAGCGAACCCTGCACGTTCGCGATTTCCGGCGACAGCGCTGCGAGGAACGCGAGGCTGCGCAGGTCGGCGTCGATGTTGCCGCG
>JAICHS010000300.1 GCA_025924775.1 Rhodanobacteraceae bacterium | reverse complement strand
CGTCCACGCACCCGGGCAGTTCCGCGCCGAAACCGTGCGCAACCTCGACCCGTGGTACCAGACCTTCGACGTGCAGCCCGGCCAGAAGATGTATTTGAAGCCGGATCAGCGGGTGAAGATCTGGTAGCGCAACGTGCCTGCTGCCGCGCCGTGATTTGGGCGGCGCGGCAGCATTCCCCCGCCGCCAGACTCCGCGACGCGCCGCTCGACATGATCGGCATCATGCTGGAGCCCGCGTCGCATGGTGGCTACGAAGTCGCGGGCACCGCTGCCGGCGTGAAAAACATCCAGGCCGGCGACCGCTTGCTGGAGGTCGCCGGAAAGGATGTTGCGCAGGCACCCTTCCCGCACGTCATCCAATGGCTGAGCGGCTCCCCTGGCGAGCCGCACACGCTGGTGCTGCAGCGCGGCGGGAATCGCGTGACGATCCACGCAACGGCACAGCCCGTCTTTGGAAAACCGGCATTGCCAATGGCGAGGATTACGGGTCGCTGGCGATCGCCTTGACGAAATCGATGAACGCACGCAGCGGCGCGGGCACGAAACGCCGGCCCGGGTAATACAGGAACGGGCCGGAGAACGGTTGCCACCACGGTTCCAGCACGGGCTCCAGCGCGCCGCTGTCGAGATACGGGCGCAGCCAGTCCTCGAACAGATAGATGATGCCGGTGCCGGCGATGGCCGCCGCGACCGCGAGCTCGACCGCCGTACCCGCCCGCACCAGCAACGGTCCGGAAGGTTCAACGCGAACGATCTCGCCATCGCGCTCGAACTCCCACGGCACGATTGCGCCACTGGAGAAACGGCCGCGCAGACAGGCATGGCGCATCAACTCGCGTGGATGCACGGGACGACCGCGGGCATCGAGGTAAGCGGGCGCTGCCGCGGTCGCGAAACGTTGCATCCGCGGACCAATCGGCAACGCGACCATGTCCTGTTCCAGGCGTTCGTCGTAACGAATCCCGGCATCGCACCCGGCCGCCAGCACATCGACGAAACTGTCTTCGGCGATCACTTCCAGCCGGATGTCAGGATATGCGGCAAGAAAGGCCGGGACGATATCCGGCAACACGAGTCGTGCCGCGCTGACCGGCACGTTCAGTCGCAGCGTGCCCGCGGGCCGATCGCGAAAACCATTGACCACATCCAGCGCCGCTTCGACATCGCTCAAGGCCGGGGCCAGGCGTTCCAGCAAGCGCTCGCCCGCTTCGGTGGCTTTGACGCTGCGCGTCGTGCGATTCAGCAGCCTGACGCCGAGTTGCGCTTCCAGCCGACGCACCGCTTCGCTCAATCCGGATGCGCTGACGTTGCCGGCGCGCGCCGCGTCGCGAAAGCCGCCGGCGCGGGCCACGGCCACGAACGCATTCAGATCGCCGAGATCGATTTTCATTGTTCGCAACTCCGCACGACCCGTGCGGATTGTGCTGGGTTATCGCGCCGCATGACAGCGCCTATGCTTGCATCCATCCTCAACCGGTGAACCACGATGTCCCGACTCGAAAAATCAGACACCTTCAAACTCGGCACGCATACGATCAAGCGGCTCGGCTACGGCGCGATGCAACTGTCCGGTCCCGGCATCTTCGGCCCGCCGAAGGATCCCGACGCCGCCCGTGCGGTGTTGCGCGAAGCCGTCACCAAGGGCGTCGACCACATCGACACCAGCGATTTCTACGGCCCGCACGTCACCAACCGGATCATCCGCGAAGCGCTGCACCCCTACCCTGATGACCTGGTCATCGTCACCAAGATCGGCGCACGCCGCAGCGCCGACGGCGCTTGGCTGCCGGCATTTTCGGCGCGGGATTTGACGCAAGCCGTGCACGACAACCTGCGCAATCTCGGCCTCGACGTACTGGAGGTGGTCAACCTGCGCGTCATGCTCGATACACAAGGACACGGCGTCGTCGAAGGTTCGATCGAAGAACCGCTGACCGCGCTGGCCGAATTGCGGCAGCGCGGTCTGGTTCACCACATCGGTCTCAGCAACGTCACCCCGACGCAGGTGGCCGAAGGCCGCCGGATCGCAGACATCGTCTGCGTGCAGAATCACTACAACGTGATCCACCGCGACGACGACGCGTTGATCGACGATCTCGCCCGCGACCGCATCGCCTACGTACCGTTCTTTCCGTTGGGCGGCTTCACCCCGCTGCAATCGTCCACGCTGTCCCACGTCGCTGCCCGATTGAATGCAACGCCGATGCAGGTGGCGCTGGCATGGCTGCTGCAGCGCGCACCGAACATCCTGCTGATTCCCGGCACGTCATCGATCGCGCACCTGCGCGAAAACCTCGCCGCCGCGGAGCTCATGCTGCCCGCGGACGCCTTGTCGGAATTGAACGAGATGGCGCGCGCCACTTGATCATCTGCAAGCCATTGCTGGCTGAACATGAATACAAAAATGAACATGACCGCAACGTGCAGGCCCGTGTTCATCCACGAGCCGGTATTCATGCGTTAGGTTCCGGGGCACAGCGCAACGTTTGCCAATGTCGTCCCGTGCGCTGTCTTGCGGTGCGACCCATCTGGAGAGGAGAAGATTGCATGTCCAGCAAGGGTTATCGCAACCTGTGTCTTGCCGTCGGCGTGACGGCAACCGTGGCGTTGGCCGGCTGCTCGAACTACGTCAAGCGAACCGATTTCGACGCCGCCATCACCAAGCTGCAAAGCACCGACCAGAGCCTGCAGCAGCAGATCAATTCGCTGCAGCAGGACATGCAAAGCCACTTTGCCAAATACGACACCCAGATCACGGCGATGCAGGGACGCATCCAGGTCGACAACGTCGCGCATTTCGCATTCAACCGGGCGACGTTGCAGGACCAGGATAAGGCCAAGCTGGATACCTTCGCCAAGGTGATGAAGCAGCATCATTCCAACGCCGTGGTCACCGTGGAAGGGTTTGCCGACCCGGCTGGTGCGTCCGGCTACAACCATCGCCTGGGCCTGCGCCGCGCCGATGCCGTACGCAATTACCTCGTCAAGCAGGACGGCATGGCCGCCAGCCACGTGCGCGCGGTGAGCTATGGCGAAGCGCGCAACCGCCAGGTGAAACCGGGCGCCACCCGCGCGTCGGGCGAGGCCAATCGCCGCGCATCGCTGGTGATCGACTACGCGGGCGACGCCACCGCCAGCTGAGGCGTTTTCCCAAGCCCCATGGAAAGTGGGTGCGCCCGGAAGGAGGTTGCCTTCCGGGCGTTTTTTTGCCCGCCGTCGATCAACGTCGCGCGGCGCCATCATCACCTGCCACGTTGTCGTACCGAGCGGGCGGCGCCCACGGCCAGTCGCCACCCAACGTATCCCTGATTCCGCTCGTCATCCCGGAATCGCGTAGCGCTAATGACGAAAGGGAGGGGTGGTCGCCCCTAAGCGATGCCCAGCCCGGTAATCTCGCCAATCGCCGCGCCATCGAAGCCTGCCAGCCGCGCAAAGGTGCGGCCGCGCTCCGCATAGTTGTGGAACTGATCGAAGCT
>JAICHS010000299.1 GCA_025924775.1 Rhodanobacteraceae bacterium | reverse complement strand
GCGCGTGCCCGACGTGATGCTGCTCGACATCGAAATGCCGCGGATGGACGGTTTCGAACTGGCCACGCACATGAAAAACGATGCGCGTTTCCGGAGCGTACCGATCATCATGATCACCTCGCGTACCGGCGAGAAGCACCGTCAGCGCGCGTTCGAAATCGGCGTCGATCGCTATCTCGGCAAGCCGTACAGTGAAGCCGACTTGCTCCGCAACATCAGTGAAGTTCTGGAGGCCGCCAGTGTTTGACCCCGAAAAGAACGGGCGCCCGCGGGTAGCGCTGGTATTCGGTGACGCCGGCGCCGCGCAACACCTGCGCGCGGCGGTGTCCAGCCACGTCCAGATCGTGTACGACACCGCGGCCGCGGAATTCGACGTGGCGCGCCTGGCGGATGCGCACGCGACCGCGGCACTGGTGAACCTGGGCGGCGGCGACTGGCTGGATGCCGTGGAGAGCCGGTTGCGCGCGGCCGGCGTCGCGGTGGTGTACAACGATCCGGAAATCTCGCGTGGGTTGGAAGGATGGGCGCAGGCGCGCTGGTTGCGGCACCTGACGGCCAAGCTCAGGGGCAGTGCCGATTACGACCCGCCGCGTCCGGTCACCGCTACGCAGTCGCCATCGGCGCACGAGCCCGATGCCGTGCCGTCCATGGTCGTCGATGAAACGGGGAACGTGACGGTTCCCATCGTGGAACGTCCGCTGTCGCCGGTGGAGATCGCGTCGATGACCGTGGACTTTGGCGCGGGTCCCACGCCCATTCCGCCGCCCGCGGCGCGCGGCGACGAAATGGCGGTGCCGCCGCACGACGATGGCGATGCGGCAGATGGTGCCGAACTGCAACTCGCCGCGCTCGAAACTGACGCGCCGGTGTCCGTGGCCGGGTTGGCGGATCCGCCGGATGCGATGCCCCAGCCGGCCGTTGCGCCCGTGCTGGAGCCTGAGGCTGCCGACGCGCTCGATGTGGATACCGAAGCATTGTCCGCGCAGATCGACGCGCGCCTGGCCGCCACGGATGATCACGCATCCCCCGAGTCGCCGGCGGTGTGGCGCATCGTCCAGGGCGGCGGGGTTTCCCCCGTGGAGCTTGCGCCCGACGCGCCGCGGTCCGAAGGCGTTGCCGCCACGCCCGCAGGGCCGTCACCGGCCGCCCCGGTGGATGATGCCGAAGTGCTGAATGCGTTGCCCTCGCTGGACGACTGGCAGTTGGTCGACCCCAGTGCGCCCGATGCGCCGGCCCTGAGCCCCAAGCGCGATGAGCACGAGTTGCCCGCAGTCTCGTTTGATCTTGCCGGCCTGGAACTGGTGCCGATGGAACCGGTCGTCCGGGTCGAGTTGCAGCCCGAGCCCAGTGGTCGCTGGATGCATGACGTTGGCGGCCAGGATCGCGATGGCGGCACGAAAGGCCGACGCGCGGTACCGGGTGCGAAGGGGAGCCACGCATGAGTGCCGGCCCGACCGGCCCGCGTGAAATCCGCGGGGTCATGCTGCCCGTCACCGGTGGCCGGGTACTGGTGCCCAGCACCACCATGGCCGAAGTCATCACCTACGCTCATCCGGCACCGGTGGCGAGTGCACCCCCCTGGCTGCTCGGCCGACTGGCCTGGCGCGGCTGGGGCCTGCCGGTGCTCGCCTTCGCGGTGCTGGCCGGGCTTGCCGAGCGCGAATCGGTGGACAACACCCGCGTCGCGATCCTGAAGGCGCTGGGCGGCAACGTGCGCCTGCCCTACATCGGCGTGCTCTGCCAGGGCTTTCCGCGACTCACGTTGATCGCGGGTGACACGCTGGTGCCCGAGCTGCTGCCGGAGGGGTTGCCGGCTGGCGTGCGTGAGCAGGTCCGCGTGCACGATGAACCCGCGTGGATCCCCGATCTTGCCGAACTCGAGGCCCAGGTTGGCGAGGCTTTGACGGCAGCCGCCTGAACGCGGCGCGCCACGGCCGCTTCAGAAGTCGCCGGACAACGCCTGCACGGCGGCCAGCGCCGCCAGGCCCGCGGTCTCGGTGCGCAGGATGCGCGGGCCCAGCGTGAGCGCGCGATAGCCTGCCTGGCGCAGGATGGCGAGGTCGCCATCGCCGAATCCGCCTTCTGGCCCCACGGCCAGGGTCAGCGCAGTCGAGTCCATTGCGATTTCGCGTACGCGCGACGTGCCGCCCGGGTGCAGCATCCAGCGCGCACTGGTGGCCGGCGTGGCCACGCAGCCAGCGAGGGTCGTGGGTGCGTGGAGTTCCGGCACTACGTTGCGCCCGCATTGTTCGCAGGCGGAGATCGCGATCGCGCGCCAATGGTCCAGGCGTTTGCCGCTGCGCGCGGGGTCCAGCTTCACCTCGCTGCGCTCGCTGAGCACCGGCCAGATCCCGGCGACGCCGAGCTCCGTGGCTTTCTGGATGATCCAGTCCATCTTGTCGCCGCGGGCCACGGCCTGCAGCAGGGTCACCCGCAAGGGGGATTCGCGTTGGACGGATTCGGCGGCCTCGATGCGCAGCATGGCCGCGCGCGCATCGACCGCACCCAGCCTTGCGGCATATTGCAGGCCGTCGCCATTGAACAGCGTTAGGGCGGCTCCCGGTTGCAGCCGCAGCACCCGCAGCGCGTGCCGGGCCGCGCCCTCGGGCAGCGCCAGCTCAAGCCCGGCCCGCATCGGGGCATCCACGAACAGCCGGATTTCGCGCATCGGCAAGGAATCTTTCGGAGCGGAGGCGGTCGAAAGTATGAACGATCTCTAGTCTTGCCGGCGGAACCAGTGGCCGCGGTTCGCGGGCAGGCGCACAATGAATCACCGGCATCATCCATGGAGGCCGATCATGAACCAACGACTTCTCGCCACGGCGGTATTCGCGGTGTGCGGCGGCGCGTTGCTCGCCATGCCAGCGTTTGCCCAAACCGACGCCGCAACCCAGACCTCGCCCCAGGCTACCGCGACCACCGCTTCGAACCAGGCAACGGCCACGTCCAACGCGAGCAGGACCAGCCGCGCGGTGCCGCCGGTCGATTCGCGCACGTGCATCCGCGACACCGGTAGCCATATCCCGCCACCCCCGGGCGAGTGCTTGCCGGTGGCAGGCAACAGCTACAGCCAGAAGGACCTCCAGAACACGGGGGCCATCGACATCGGGCGGGCACTGCAGATGCTGGATCCGTCGGTGACCGTGCGCGGTCACTGACCCGGAGCGCGTTCGCTGGCGATCCGTGCGGCCGGGCAACGCTTTGGTCGTTTTGACACGTCGATGCAAGCGGCTGCGCCCGGCTTCGGCAGGCGTGGCCACATTCGACCAACGGGCGCGGAAAATCGGTGGCGCAGCGGTGGGTGTGCAACCACTGTGGGGCGCCGCGTGCCGCGGGGCACCGCCCACCGCCGGAACTGCGGCGATATTGACTCCCGCGCCGCGCCTGTCTAGCTTGCAGGGATGCGCAAGCGCCGCGAGAAAACGGAAACGATATCGTCGCCCGGGCCGGGCCGCCGCCCGATCGGCACGGCCGGCATCGACG
>JAICHS010000298.1 GCA_025924775.1 Rhodanobacteraceae bacterium | reverse complement strand
GGGCATCCACCGCACACGCGGCTGGCGCGCGCAATCGCGCTGGCCGGTTGGGGCCGGCTGGCGATCCTGGCGCCACTGGCGATGGCGCCGACGCTTGCGTTTGGACAAACCGGCACGCCGCCCGGTACCACGCAATCGATGCCGACCATCGTGGTGACGGCGACGCGCATTCCCAGCGTGGATTTCGACGTGCCGGCTGCGATCGGGGTGATCGGCTCGGACGCTATCGTCGATGGTGCGCCTGCGGCCAGCCTGTCGCAGTCGCTGGCGCGCATACCCGGGGTGGTCGCGCAGGATCGCCAGAGCTACGCGCAGGATTCGCAGATCTCGATTCGCGGATTCGGCTCGCGCGCATCTTTCGGCGTTCGTGGCATCGTGTTGCTGGTGGACGGCCTGCCGATGTCGAGGCCCGATGGCCAAGGCCAGACCGATCCGTTTGATCTTGCGAGCGCGCAGCGGATCGAGATTCTGCGTGGGCCGTTCTCCGCCCTGTACGGCAACGCGGCGGGGGGTGTGATCCAGATATTCACCAAGGATGGTCCGCCCCGGCCGACGCTGTCGCTGGATACGCTGTACGGCAGCTACAACACCCAGTTGGAACGCCTGAATTTTGGTGGCACCGCAGGCAAGTTCAACTACATGATCGACGGTACGCATTTCCGCACCGACGGCTATCGCCGGCACAGCGCCGCCAAGCGCGACAACGTGCGCGCCAAGTTCAGCTACGACCTTGGCAAGGATTCGTCGCTGACACTGCTGGTCAATGCCGAGGACCAGCCGTTTGCCGAGGATCCCTCGGGCCTCACCAAGGCGCAGTTCCGGCAGGATCCCCGCCAGGCCGTGCCCAACGTGTTCCGGTTCGGGGCCGGGGAACACCACCGCGATCGCCAGGTCGGGCTGGTCTACGAGCAGCAGGTGGGCGATGACGACCATCTGCATGCGTCCGCGTACTCCGGTACGCGCCGGGTGATCCAGTTCCTGCCGTTCGCCGGTGCATCGTTGAACGGAGGCGGCGCGGTCGTGGACCTCCGCGACCGGTTGTACGGTGGCGGCGCGCGCTGGATTCACGACTTCTCCTTCGCGGGCGCGCCGGCGGATGTCATCGCCGGCGTCCAGTACGACCGGCTGGTGGAGGCACGCAGGGGCTGGGTCAATGACAACGGCGTGCTGGGTGATTTGCGCCGCGACGAGCACGACACGTCGACCCAGACGGGTGAATACGTGCAGGTCGAATGGAAGCCGGAGGATTGGGTCGTCATGGCGGGCGTTCGCCGCTCGCAGGTGAAGTTCGGAAGCGACGACTTTTACGCCACGTCCGCGGACCCGAACGACAGCGGTCGGCAATCGTTCTCGCACACCAACCCGGTCGCGGGCGTCATGTACAAGATCAGCCCGCACGTCAACGCGTACGTGAACTATGGACGTGGCTTCGAGACGCCGGTGCTCTCCGAACTGGCCTATCGTCCGGATGGAGGTGCGGGCTTTAACACGGACCTGAAGCCCAGTGGCAGCCAGAACTATGAGGCCGGGGTCAAGTCAGTGTGGGGAGCGGCACGGTTGAATGTGGCGGTCTACAAGATCAACACCGACAACGAGATTGTGGTCGGGTCCGACGTTGACGGTCGCAGTACCTTCCGCAATGCCGGGCGTACCCAGCGCAAGGGCATCGAAATCGACTTTCAGGACCAGCTGCCGGCCGGGTTCGGGGTATACGCGGCCTATACCTATCTTGATGCGAAGTTCGCGGCCAGCGAGCTTGCGGGCAATTACCTTCCGGGCGTGCCGCGGCAGATGCTGTATACCGAGCTCAGCTGGGCGTATGCCCCGGCGGGATTCAGGACTTCCATCGACGCGGCGTGGCGTGACCGGATGTACGTGAACGACAGCAACAGCGATTTTTCCAACAGTTATGCCGTTGTCAACTACCAGGCGGGGTTCCAGCAGGTCACGGGCCCCTGGACGTTCAAGGAATTCGGCCGCATCAACAACCTGCTGAATCGCAGCTACATCGGCGCGGTGATCGTCAACGCCAGCAACGTGCGCTACTTCGAGCCGGAACCCATGCGCAACTACATGCTCGGTTTCAACGTGAGCTACGCATTCTGAGCAGGTCGCGCCGTGCGGTCAGCTGCGCTGCGGTGGCCGGATGCCGTGCTTGCGCAGCTTGCGGTACAGCGTGTTGCGGCTGATCTGCAGTACCCGGGCGGCGTGGCTGACGTTCCAGTCACACTGCTCAAGCGCACCCAGCAGCGCTGCCTGCTCGGCGCCTTGCAGCACGCCGCTGGAGGGTTCGATGGCCGCCGCCGTCTGCACGCTCGCGGCCGGCCGCATGTCCGCAGGGTCGTCCGGATCGACGATTTCCTGCGGCAGGTTGGGCAGGCGAATGACGCGGTCGCGGCATAAAGCCGCGGCCGTGCGCAGGACGTTGCGCAGCTGCCGGATGTTGCCGGGCCAGTGGTAGTGCAGCAGGCGTTCGAAGGCGTCGGCCGCGATGTCCACGGGTTCTTCGCCGCCGGATTCTTCCAGCAACAGCGTGCGGATGAGGTCGCCCTTGTCCTGGCGGTCGGCCAGCGAAGGAAGCTCCAGTGTGGTTCCGGCCAACCGGTAGTACAGGTCCTCGCGGAACTCGCCAGCGGCGATCATGCGCCGCAGGTCGCGGTGGGTGGCGCTGATGACGTGCAGATCGACGGCGATGGCCCGGTCGCTGCCGACCGGCATGATCTCGCGTGCCTCAATGGCGCGCAGCAGCCGCGCCTGCAGCAGCAGCGGCATGTCGCCGATTTCATCCAGGAACAGCGTGCCGCCGCTCGATTGCAGGATCTTGCCCTTGCGTCCTTCGCGCGCGGCGCCGGTGAACGCGCCCGGCCGATAGCCGAACAACTCGCTTTCGATCAGGTTTTCGGGTATCGCCGCGCAGTTGACGGTGACGAACGGGCGTTCCGACCACAGACTGCCCGCGTGCAGGGCGCGGGCGAACACGTCCTTGCCGGTGCCGGTGGCGCCACGCAGCAGGATGGGCACCTGCTTGGCGAACAGCTGGTGGCCGCAGGACAGATTGCGGCGCATCCGCGGGTCGGTCGTGACGTGCCCCGGTACCGCGGAATCCGTGGGTGCCGCCCGCGACAACCCGCGTAGCGTAGCGCCCGGGTGGGCCACGTGCGGTGGCCGTACCAGCGCGTAGTAGCGCCGGCCGCGGGCGACATCGCGAATTGGCCAGATCGACGCCGGGGCATGCGTGGCGCGCTGTTGCATGGTGCCGGCGGCGAAGCGGAACAGTTCTTCGACGGGGCGCCCGACCAGTGCCGCGCGCGTTCCGACCCCCAGTTGCAGCATCGCACTTTCGTTGACCGCCAGTACGCGACCGTCGCCGTTCACGGCGAGCAGCGCTTCGTGCAGCAGGCCGACGAACTCCGGCCGGCTGTGGAAGCGCAGGATCCACGAGTCGCGGAACTCCGCGAGAAACTGGCAACGCGAAATCAGGCTGGCCGACATG
>JAICHS010000297.1 GCA_025924775.1 Rhodanobacteraceae bacterium | reverse complement strand
GTTCATCGACAACGTCGATCTGGAATGGTGTTTTCGCGCCGTGGACAAGGGTTATGCGCTGTTCGGCGCGTGCGGCGCGCGGATGCTGCACCATCACGGCGCCGCGCGCCGGCGACTGCCGGGCGTGCCGCGTGGCATCGTGGTGCACGCGCCCGTGCGGCTGTTCTACATGATGCGCAACCGCGTGTTGCTGTACCGGCGTGCGTACACGCCGCGGCGCTGGATCGCCCAGGACCTGCCGCGGCTGGTGGTCAAGTTCGTGCTGTTTGCGTTGCTGGTGCCGCCGCGCCGCAAGAACCTGCGCTGCATGCTGGCGGGCCTGCGGGCCGGCATCGCCGGACGCACGGACCCGCCGCCACGGATGGACTGAAGCCGCGTCAGGCCGCGCCGACGCGGTCCAGCTGCAACTGCTCGAGCTGTCGCCAGCGGTTGACGATGGTGCAGAACAGCGCGGCGGTGCGCTCGGCGTCGTACACCGCCGAATGCGCTTCTTCGGCGTTCCAGTCGAAGCCGGCCGCCTGTACCGCGCGCGACAGTACGGTCTGGCCATAGGCGAGGCCACCCAGCGTCGCGGTGTCGAAGCAGGAAAACGGATGGAAGGGATTGCGCTTGTACCCGGTGCGTTGCACCGCGGCGTTGAGGAAACCCAGGTCGAACGCGCCGTTGTGACCCACCAGGATCGCGCGCTGGCAGCCGGTGGCCTTGATGGCGGTGCGCACGGGCTTGAAGACCAGATCCAGGGCCAGACGTTCGGGCAGTGCGCCGCGCAGCGGCTGGTCGGGATCGATGCCATTGACCTCCAATGCCTTGGGATCGATGTGCGCGCCGGCGAAGGCCTCCACCTGTGTCGATACCGCAGGCTCGGGCGTCAGCATGCCGTCGCCGTCCATGCTGACGATGACCGCCGCGATTTCCAGCAGCGCGTCGTGGTGCGAATCGAAGCCGCCGGTTTCCACGTCCACCACGACCGGCAGGAAGCCGCGGAAACGCGTCGACAGGTGCTCCGCGTAGTTCTTGATCTGCTTGTGCATCGCGCCAGCTTATCAGCGGCCGCCGCGATTCCGATGAACCATGGGCGTCATTGCGTCTTGTATCGGTACGCGCACAAATCGCGTATGGGGCAAATGGGGCATTTCGGTTTGCGCGCGGTGCACACGTAGCGGCCGTGCAGGATCAGCCAGTGGTGCGCGCCAAGTTTGTATTCGGCAGGCACGACCTTCTGCAGCTTGTCCTCGACCGCGCGCACCGTCTTGCCACGCGCGAGGCCGGTACGGTTGCAGACGCGAAAAATGTGCGTGTCCACGGCGATGGTGGGTTCGCCGAAGACCGTGTTCAGGATGACATTGGCGGTCTTGCGGCCGACGCCCGGCAGCGCCTCCAGCGCCTCGCGCGTGCGCGGCACTGCGCCGCCGTGGCGCGCGATCAGCAGTGCACAGGTCGCGAGGATGTTTTTCGCTTTGGCGTTGTACAGGCCGATGGTCGAGATGTAGCGCTTCAGGCCTGCTTCGCCCAGCGCCAAAATTTTTTCCGGCGTATCGGCAGCCGGGAACAACCGCCGGGTGGCCTTGTTGACGCCGACGTCGGTGGCCTGTGCCGACAGGATCACCGCCACCAGCAGCTCGAACGGCGTGCGGTATTGCAGCTCGGTGGTGGGGTGCGGGTTGAGTTCGTGCAGGCGGCGGAACAGCTCGGATACGGCCTCGCGCTTCATGGATGCTTCTCGCGCTTTGCCCGACCGCGCGCGATGGCCGCCAGCACGTCGGCGTGGCTGATCGTCTGGACCGGCAGCGCGGTGGCCGCATCCGCGCGCACTTCGCGGCGGGCGGCCGCGCGTTCGGCCCGTTCGCGCGCGAGGCGCGAGTTGCGGGCGATAAAGCGGGCGCGCAGCGCGTCCGCGTGTGCCTGCGCGGCGAGTTCCGATTTGCCCCAGCGGAACCAGTCCAGCAGCGGAATGTGCGAAGGACAGACTTCCACGCAGCGGTTGCACTCGCTGCACGCGTCCAGTCGTTGTCCACGTGCCGCCGCGAAGTCGTCGCGCACCAAGGCAAAGAACAAGGCCTCGGGGTTCAGCGCGTCCGGGCAGGCGCGCGCGCAGTCGCCGCAGTGGATGCAGGGTTGCTGTATCGAAGGGTCAGTCGGCATCACGGCGCAATTCCAGCACATCGACGGTGGGTGGGCAATTGAAGCGCAGCGGCATGCCGGTGACGCCGATGCCCGGCGTGACGAACAGCTTGCCACGGGGGGTTGCGTAGTAACCATCCACGTAGCGTTCGTCGCGCGTCAGCCTGAATACCGCGTCGGTCAGCCACGGGATGTCGACTTGTCCGCCGTGGGTGTGGCCCGCCATCGCCAGCGCGAAATCCACGCCGCCGAGCGCGCGCAGGCTGTGCGGCTGGTGCATCAGCACCAGCAATGGTTTGTCGTGTGGCAGGGCTTTGAGGAACGCGGCGTCGTCACGGCCGCTCCACCAGTCGTACAGGCCGGCGAGGCGGAAGCTGGGGAAGTCGACGACGCGGTGCTCGATGAAATGCACGTCGGAACCGGCGAGGTCCTGATGGATTCGTCGCGCCAGCGGCGGGCCCGGAAGTTCCACGTCGTGGTTGCCCAGCACCGCATACATTGGGCGGTGCAACCCGCGCAGCGGCGCCAACGCCGCGGCCAGGTTTTGGGGTGGGTTGTAGGCGAGGTCGCCGGCGAATACCACCAGGTCCACGTGCAGCGCGTTCAGTTTTTTGACCAGCTGCCGCAGCTTCGCCGGCCGCGTGTAGATGCCGACGTGGACGTCCGCGACCAGCGCGATGTCGAGGTTGACCGGAGCGGGAATGACGGTGCGGCGCACGACCAGTTCGTTGGGCTCGACGAAGCGGGCGTAGCACAGCAATGCGCAGGCAAGCGCCAGCAACGCCGCCCCGGTGGCGCGTGCACGGCAGCGATCGCGCGCGCGCCGCCACGCCTTGATGGCCGATTGCGCCAGCAACGGCCACAGCAACCATGCGCCATGCAGCAGCACGAGTTGCGCGAATGCCTTGGCGCGCTCCTGCGGCTCGATGTCGAACGTCGGGTATTCGATGGCGGGCCAGGCAATGCAGAACGCCACGATGCCGGCGAGCCACAACCCGCGCACCAGCCAGCGGTTGCGCCAGGCACTCGCGGTCAAGGTGGGCACGGCAGGGCGGGACGCGGCAGGCGTGCCGGCGCAGCCTGTGCCGGCACCATCGCGATGCAATCAACGGGGCAGGGTGCGACACACAGCTCGCAGCCGGTACACAGGTCGGCCACCACCGTGTGCATCAGCTTGCTGGCGCCGACGATCGCGTCGACCGGGCAGGCCTGGATGCACTTGGTGCAGCCGATGCAGACGTCTTCGTCGATGCGGGCGACGCGCGGCGGTGCTTCGGTGCCGCAGGCAGGATCGAGCGGCAGCACGGGTTGTCCCGTGATCCGCGCCAACGCCTGCACGCCTTTTACGCCACCCGGCGGGCAGCGGTTGATGGCGGC
>JAICHS010000296.1 GCA_025924775.1 Rhodanobacteraceae bacterium | reverse complement strand
GTGCGCTCCGGTCTTGATCCAGTGGTTGCCGGCAGCGGGCTTGGCTGCGTGCGGCTCGGTGTTGCTGGCGTCGGTGCCGCCTTCCAGCATGTATATGAAACCGACCTTGCCGCTCGCCGGAGTCTTGTGGCCCATCCACGCGCCGGCCCACTCGAACGCATTCTTGTCCATGCACATCGGATCGGGCCCCGGCGTTGCCGGAGAATCGGGCATGCAAGTCCAGCCGTTGTGGCCTTCGCGCAAGGTGCGCATCTTGCCGCCGGCGTCCACTGCCACGATGGTGGCGCCCTTCGACACGGCCGCCGGAGCGGCGCGTTCAGCGCTGGCGATCAACTTTGCATCGCTGGGGGCGCTGGTCTTTGCTGCGGCCGTCTGCGTCATGGCCGCCATGGCCATTGCGAGGGCAATGACACCGTACCGACCCGTTGAACCTGTAGTGTTCATACCTGCCTCCGAGGAACGATTGGGATCGAACGCCCGGTAGCCAGCCCGCACGACGATGTGCGGCGTCGACCGGGGCCATCACTTTACTCCGGTCGAGGCCCGCCTACACCGCCCGGAACACGGTCGGGCGTGGCCGGTCGACCGGCCGCGGCCGGCGCTCAATGCGAAGGTTCGTGCAACACGCGCCGGTCGATTTCCGCAATCGTGCGCACGCCGCACAACACCATCGTCAGGTCGAGCTCACGCCGGATCAATTCCAGCGCGGTGGTGACGCCTGCACCACCCAGCGCGCCGAGGCCGTACACGAACGCGCGGCCGACCAGCACCCCGCGCGCGCCCAGCGCGATGGCCTTGAACACGTCCTGACCGGAACGCACGCCGCCGTCCATCCACACTTCGCAAGCCTTGCCGATGCGCGTAGCGATCTCCGGCAGCACACTGACCGAGGACGGCGCGCCGTCCAGCTGACGGCCGCCGTGGTTGGACACCACGATCGCGTCGGCGCCGCACTCGACCGCGCGGCATGCGTCATCGGGATCCAGCACGCCCTTCATGATCAACGGGCCGCCCCAGCGGCGCTTGATCCATTCGACGTCGTTCCAGTTAAGGCCGCGATCGAACTGTTCGGCCGTCCACGCGGCCAGCGAAGACATGTCGCTGACGCTCTGGACGTGGCCCACGATGTTGCCGAACTGGTGGTGGCGCGTGCGCGCCATGTCGGCGCACCAGCGTGGATGCAGCGCGAGGTTCGCGAGGTTGCGCAAGGTCGGCTTCGGCGGCGTGGACAGCCCGTTCTTGATGTCCTTGTGGCGCTGGCCCATCACCTGCAGATCCAGCGTCAGCACCAGTGCCGAGCAACCGGCGACCTTGGCGCGGTCGATCAGGCTTTCGATGAAGCGGTGATCGCGCATCACGTACAACTGGAACCAGAACGGACGCTTGACGTACGCCGCCACGTCCTCGATCGAACACACACTCATCGTTGAAAGCGTGAATGGCACGCCGAAATCCAGCGCCGCCTTCGCGGCCAGCATCTCGCCATCGGCGTGCTGCATCCCGCACAGGCCGACCGGCGCCAGTGCCACCGGCAGTGCAACGTCCTGTCCCAGCATCCTTGCCGTCGTGGTGCCGTCTTCGACGCCCCTCGCGACGCGCTGATGCAACTGGATGCGCGCGAGGTCTTCCAGGTTCCGGCGCAGCGTGGTTTCCGTCCACGAACCCGATTCGCAGTAATCCACGAACATCCGCGGCACGCGTTTCAGGTACAGCTGGTGCAGGTCTTCGATGCAGGTGGTTGGCAGCATAGACGCATCGTATTCCGAGCTGTTGTGAAAAGTCAGGGCGAAGTCGGGCGCCTGCGTGATGCCGGTGGCATCGCGCGCCCGCCTGAGCGCCCGGCCAAAGACGGCCGGGCCGGCGCCCGCACCACGGACGGTTGCTTGCCGCCAGCTACCGCACCACCTGCGAGATGGTTTGCGAGAGGTAGTGAACCACAGTTCCGCCCAGCTGCGATCAGGGACGATCGCACTTTCGTGCCCGCGCGGCCTGCTCGGTCAGTCCGTTGCGGGCCAGCCAATAGGGATCGTGCGCCAGCGGATCGGGCCGTTCGGCCCAGCGTTTGTAAGTCCACTGGTACTGCGGGAAGGCCAGGTTGACGCATTGCTCGACGCCGCGGTTCAACGCCGTGCAGGCAACGCGCAGGTCGGGCGCGTCGATGCCGGCAGGCGCCGGCAGGATGCGGATGCGATAGCCCGCGCCGCGCCGCAGGCGCTCCGCGAACGCAAACAGCACCGTCGCGCGCGTGCGCTGCGCGATGCGCGGCAACAGCACCATGGTGTTGGCTTCCAACCCGAAGAACGGCGCGAACTGGCCCTCGCCATGCCGAGGTTGCTGGTCCGGCAGAATCCCGACCACGCCACCCGCAAGCAGCCGTTTGTACAGGCTGCGCACGCCGGCGCCGTCGGCGCGCACCTGCTCGGGGCCAAGATCGCCGCGCGCACGCACCAGCATCGCTTCCCACGCCGGGTTGCGCGGCGGCGCGTACAGGATCGCGATCGGCGTGCGCGCGCACAGCCAGTAATTCAGTAGCTCCCAGCATCCAAGGTGCGGCGCGGCGATGATCAGCCCGTGCCCGGAATGCAGCGCCGCGTCGAAGTGCGCGAGTCCTTCGACCTCGCGCACCAGTTGCAGCGCGCGGCGGGCGCCGCGCCCCCACACCGCCGCCATCTCGGTGACCGCGTGGCCGGTTTCGACCAGGCATTCGCGCACCAGCGCAGCGCGTGCCGCATCGCCCAGTTCGGGGTGCACGATGCGCATGTTCACCTCGGTGTGCACGCGCTCGCGCGCGCGCCGGCGCCACCACAACGGGTGTCCCAGCGCGCCCCCGAGCGCGTACAGCCACGGCAGCGGCAGCGCGCCCAACGCACGCAGCCCCCCCCAGGTCAGGGCCACATACCACTTCATGTCCGCACCCCGGCCTTGGCATAGGCGTCGCCGGAAAGGTCGCTGCCGGCGCGCGCCTTGAAGCGCTTGTAGTTCCACTGGTACTGCGGGAACGCGTCGCGCACGCAGGCCTCGATCGCCGCATTCATCGCGGTGCACGCGACCCGTGGATCGGGATCGACCAGCGCCGCCGGTGGCTCGCGGACGTGCACCCGGAAGCCGTGCGGCAGGCGTTCGACGAACAGCATCAGCACGCGCGCGCCGGTGCGCTGCGCCAGCCGCGGCAGCAGCGTCATCGTCAGCGCCGGCACGCCAAAGAACGGCGCGACCACGGCGCCCGCCCGCGGCACGTGGTCGGGCATGATCGACACCACGCCGCCCGCGCGCAGGTGCCGGAACACCCGCCGCACGCCGGAATCGTCGATCGGAAACTGGATGCTGGCGCCGCCCGCACGCAGCCGGCGCAGCAGGGCCTCGGCCTGCCGATAGCGCGGCTGCGTATAGAACGTCGCGAACGGTGTGCGCGCGCCAACCCAGTAATTGGCGACTTCCCAGCTGCCCAGGTGCGGCGCGCACAGGATCAGGCCACGCCCGGCGGCGATGGCGGCATCGAACAGC
>JAICHS010000295.1 GCA_025924775.1 Rhodanobacteraceae bacterium | reverse complement strand
CTGCTGCCCGCGAGCGGTCGCGTGGCGATTGCCAGCGCCGCGGTGCGCGATGGCTTCTTCGCCGCCTATTTCCACACGTCGTCCACGCAAGAACGGCGCCCCACGATCAAGGTGTACGCCACCGACGGCGGCGCGGACGGCACGCTGGCCGCTTACCGCAAGGCGGTGACGGACGGCGCCTCGCTGGTGGTCGGCCCGCTCGGCCGCGACGCGGTGGGCACGTTGTTTGCGCAGGCCTCGCTGCCGGTGCCGGTGCTAGCGCTGAACCACGCCCAGGGCAACCAGGCGGTACCGCCGGGCAGCGCCGAATTCGCGCTGCTGCCCGAAACCGAGGGTGCGCAACTGGCCGCGCGCATGGTGACCGCAGGCCTGCACGCAGCCATCGTGTTTCGCGGCAACGATGACACCGCCGCACGCAGCTTCGCCGCGTTCAAGCTGGAGTTCGAGAGCCTCGGCGGACAGGTCGCCAACGACATCGTGCTGCAGCCGGGCGCGGTGGATTTCGCGGGCCAGGTGCAGGCCGCGCTTGCGGGCTCCGGCAACCAGACCGGGGTGGTCGCGCTGTTGCGGCCGACCCAGGCCCGCCTGTTGCTGCCGCAGCTCAAACTGGCGCGCTCCACGCTGCCGGTGTTCGCAACCTCGATGGTCTATTCCGGCGAAGAGAACGCCACCGCCGACGGCGACCTCGACGGCCTGCAGTTCAGCGACGAACCGTGGTTGTACGACGCGCAGGCCGGACTGCCCAGCCACGCCACGCTGGCGGCGCAACTGTCCACCGCATCCGGCCCGGCCGCGCGCCTGTTCGCGTTCGGCATGGATGCCTACGCGCTGATGCCCTACCTCGGCTGGCTGCGCACGCACCCCGGCAGCTACCTGCCGGGCGCCACCGGCCAGTTGACCATGGATGCGTTCGGGCACGTGCAGCGCACGCCGATCTGGGTGCAGTTCCAGGGTGGCATCGCGCGTCCGGTCGCGGCAGGACTCGAACCCGCGCCACCCGCGTCCGACGCCGCTCCGAACGGGCCATGACCGCCCAGGCGACGGGCGCCCGTTTCGAACAACTGGCGCTGGAACACCTGCAACGCGCGGGCCTGAAACTGGTCGCACGCAATTTCAGGACGCGCTTCGGCGAGCTTGACCTGATCTTGCGCGACGGCGCCATGCTGGTGTTCGCCGAGGTCCGCTATCGGCGCGACGCCCGCTTTGGCGGTGGTGCCGCATCGGTCGGCCCAAGCAAGCGCGCGAAACTCGAACGCGCGGCGCGCGGCTTCCTGCAGGCGCATTCCGAACTTGCTTCCCTGCCGTGCAGGTTCGATGTGATAGCTTTCGATGGCGACGCGGACGCACCAAGCTGTGACTGGCAGCGCGCCGCGTTCGAAACCTGCTGACCCGGAATCGCGTATGCCCAAGACACTATCTGCAAGCCTGATGCTCACGTTCTGCCTCGTCCTCGCCGCGTGCACCGTGTTCGCTCCGCAACGGGGCGTCAACCGGGCGATGATCGACCGCAACGTGCAGCTCACCGCCCAGCACACGCTGAATGGCGATTCCGAGCTGGATGGCCGAGCGCACATCGCCGTCAACGTCTACAACGGTGTGTTGCTGTTGATTGGCGAGGCCAGCACCGAAGACGTGAAGCAGCGCGCGCAGGCGGATGTCACGGGCTACGCCGGCGTCCAGCGCGTGGTGAACCTGATCGACGTGATGCCGCTGCCGTCTGTTGCGGACACGATGCGGGACGCGGCGTTGTCCACGCAGGTGAAAGCCGCGCTGCTGCGCGTCAGCCTGCCCGGCTTCGACGCCGCCGGACGCGTCACCGTCAGCAGCGCGCACGACAAGGTGTACCTGATGGGTGTCGTGACCCGCCAACAGGCGGACGCCGTGGTCGCGGCGGCACGCAACGTTGCCGGCGTGAAACAGGTGGTGCAGGTGTTCGAATACACCGATTGACCGTGCGCAAGGCTGCCATCACCCGCACGGACTAGACTGCGCGGGTGAAACCGCGCACCCGCATCCAGACGGGCACCCAATTCCTGGCGTCCGCACAGCCCCCTGCGGGCGTGGCCGCGCCCAAGGCGCCCGCGCGCGAGTCGTTCGCGCACCTGATGGCGCGCATCCGCGCCTGCCAGGTATGCGCGCGGCACCTGCCGCACGGTTGCCGCCCGGTGTTGCAGGCGCATCCCGACGCGCGCTTGCTGATCGTCAGCCAGGCGCCCGGCCGCAAGGTGCACGAAACCGGCATCCCGTTCAACGACAAGAGCGGCGACAAGTTGCGCGAGTGGATCGGCATCGACAAGCGGACGTTCTACGACGCCCACCGCGTCGCGATCGTACCGATGGGGTTCTGTTATCCCGGCAAGGGCCCGTCGGGCGACCTGCCGCCGCGCCCGGAGTGCGCGCCGCTGTGGCATCCGCAACTGTTACCGCGCCTCAAGAACATCCAACTGACGCTGGCGATCGGCAGCTACGCGATCCGCGGGATGCTGGGCGACCGGCGCAAGGCCACGCTGACCGAAACCTGCACCGCGTGGCGCGAGTGTTTCGATATCGGCGTGCTGCCGCTGCCGCATCCCAGCCCGCGCAACACCGCGTGGTTCATCCACCACCCGTGGTTCGAGGCCGAGGTGCTGCCGGCACTGCGTCGGCGGGTGCGCCGGGCACTCAAGGATTGACCGCCACCCGGCGCGGCGACAGCTCAGGCCAGCGCGCGAACCACCCACGCCAACACCTGCAGCACGATCGCCGCGTAAATCCCCGCCAGCACGTCATCCAGCATCACGCCCAGGCCACCGTGTACGCGGCAGTCGGCCCAACTGACCGGCCACGGTTTCCAGATGTCGAACAAGCGGAACAGGCCGAACCCGACCCACATCCACCACCATTGCGGCGGCGCGGCGATCAGCGTGATCCACATGCCGATCACCTCGTCCCACACCAGCGCGCCCTGGTCGTGTCGGCCAAGGCACCGATCGCAGACCGCGCACGCCCACACACCAAGCGCGAACCCCGCCAGCAGCACGAGGCCGTACCACGGCCACGCGAGGTCGCGCAGCAGGAACCACCACGGCAACAGCGCGACCAGCGAGCCCGCGGTGCCGGGCGCCTTGGGCGCCAGCCCCGCGCCCAGCGCGGTCGCGATCCAGCCGGCCGGGTGTGACAGCAATTGACGGCGCTGCGCGGCGGTCAGGGGGGCGCTCATTGCGAGAAGTGCTCCCAGCCCATGTGCCGCGGGGTGACGACCTTGCCGCGGGCATCCAGCACGCGCACGCCGGCACCCGCCACGATGCGGCCGATGCGGGTCGCGGCGCAGCCCGCGTGATCAAGCAGCCCGACAACCTCTGCCGCGCGTCCGCCGGGCAGCGTGAAACACAATTCGTAATCGTCGCCGCCGGAGAGCGCCAATTCACGGCCTTCGACGGGGTCGAAGCGCACCCGCAACGCCGTCGACAACGGCAGCGCGTCGGCGTCGATTTCCGCGCCGACGCCGCTGGCCACGCACACGTG
>JAICHS010000294.1 GCA_025924775.1 Rhodanobacteraceae bacterium | reverse complement strand
CTGCTGCCGAACGATGCTGGTCAGCGTGTCGACGATGTTGCCGGCCTCGTTGTAGCAAGCGATCAGGATGGTCGCGCCCGGCCAGTGTGTGATCGGCCCGGCGATGGGGCGGCGGTCGAGCACCGTGGTCGCGCCGAGAAATGCGTTCATGAAACCCGGCACATAGGCGATGAACGCGATCACGAACAAGGCCAGCGGCATCCCGAGGGTCAGGCCGAGCTGGTGCACCCACGGCGGCGACACCCAGATGCTGAACAGCATCCAGGCGCAGGCGAAGCCGATCGCCAGCGCGAACTTGGCCCGTACCGGCACATAAACGCGACGTCGCGACGGAGCGGCGACCGGTAGGGTCGACTGCGCTGGTACAACGGATTCGAAGGTCTGTTCCACGACTGCCCCTGAAACTGTGACGTGATCGACCTGAAGCACATTGAGTGCCATCCAGAGGCGTCACCCCGGCAATACGGGGAATTAGGGCGCTTTCATTGCAATTGTTTGCAAAACCGGAGGCGCGGGGTTGGAATGACCGTGCCATCGCCCCCATCTAGCGGCTTTCCGATTCCGCGAGATGCCCATGGACTCCTTCCACGCCACCACCATCCTGTCCGTGCGCAAGGGCGACAAGGTCGTCATCGGCGGCGACGGCCAGGTCACGCTGGGCAATACCGTGGTCAAGGCCAATGCGCGCAAGATCCGCCGCCTCGGCAAGAACGCCGACGTGCTGGCGGGTTTCGCCGGCGCCACCGCCGATGCCTTCACGCTGTTCGAACTGTTCGAGGACAAGCTGGCCAAGCACAATGGCCAGCTGACCCGCGCCGCGGTCGAGCTGGCCAAGGAATGGCGCACCGACCGCCGCCTAGGCCGCCTCGAGGCCATGCTGGCGGTCGCCGACAAGGAAGCGTCCCTGCTGATTTCCGGCAACGGCGACGTGCTGGAACCCGAGCACGGCCTGATCGCGATCGGCTCGGGCGGCCCGTACGCGCAGGCGGCCGCGCGCGCGCTGCTGGAAAACTCCGACATGGACGCCCGCACCATCGTCGAGAAGGCGCTGGGCATCGCGGGCGACATTTGCATCTACACCAACCACAACGTGACGATCGAAGAACTCGAGAGCGGGAACCGGGAACGGGGAACGGCCTGAACCACCCGTTCCCGGTTTCCCATTCCCTGTTCCCCGCCCTTTCCCCATTCCCGGCTCCCACCCCATGAGCGAACTTACCCCACGCGAAATCGTCAACGAACTCGACCGCTTCATCATCGGCCAGCACAACGCCAAGCGCGCGGTGGCCATCGCGCTGCGCGACCGCTGGCGTCGGATGCAACTCGACCCGGCGTTCCGCAATGAAGTGACGCCCAAGAACATCCTGATGATCGGGCCGACCGGCGTCGGCAAGACCGAAATCGCGCGGCGCCTGGCGACGCTGGCCAAGGCGCCGTTCGTGAAAGTGGAAGCCACCAAGTTCACCGAGGTCGGCTACGTCGGCAAGGACGTCGATTCGATCGTGCGCGACCTTGCGGACGTCGCCTACAAATTGACGCGCGACCAGGCCAAGGAGCGTGTGAAATCGCAGGCCGAGGAGCATGCGGACGAGCGCATCCTGGATGCCCTGCTGCCGCGCCGCGAGCACAGCGGCGGCTGGGACCAGCAGGGCGATGTGCAGCAGGTCGAGTCCGATTCCGGAACGCGCGGCAAGCTGCGCAAGCAGCTGCACGAGGGCGCGCTGGACGAGCGCGAGATCGAACTGGAATTTGCGATGAACGTCGGCGTCCAGATCATGGCGCCGCCAGGCATGGAGGAAATGTCGCAACAGCTCAGTTCGATGTTCCAGAACATGGGCGGCGGCAAGACCCAGACGCGGAAGTTGAAGATCAAGGCCGCGCGGCCGCTGCTGATCGACGAGGAAGCCGGCAAGCTGCTCAACGACGACGAGCTGCGCGCGGCGGCGGTCGAGAACGCCGAGCAGAACGGCATCGTGTTCATCGACGAGATCGACAAGGTCGCGCAGCGCAGCGACTGGGGCGGCGCGGGCGTCTCGCGCGAGGGCGTGCAGCGCGACCTGCTGCCGCTGGTCGAAGGTTCCACCGTCTCCACCAAGTACGGCCCGGTCAGGACCGACCACGTGCTGTTCATCGCCTCGGGCGCGTTTTCGATGGCCAAACCGTCCGACCTGATCCCGGAATTGCAGGGTCGCCTGCCGATCCGAGTCGAACTGTCGGCGTTGTCGGTGAAGGACTTCGAGCGCATCCTTTCCGAGCCGCACAACGCGCTGACCAAGCAGTACGCCGCGATGCTGAATACCGAGGGCGTCAAACTGGAATTCACCGACGACGGCATCGCCAAGCTGGCCGAGGTCGCGTTCCGGGTCAACGAGAGCACCGAAAACATCGGCGCGCGCCGCCTGCAGACGGTGATGGAGCGGCTGCTGGAAACCATTTCGTTTGAGGCCGCGGACAAAAGTGGCGAACGCTACTCGATTGACGCCGAATATGTGGATAAAAACCTCAAAGATCTGGCATCCAACGAAGATTTGTCACGTTACATCCTGTGAGATCCGGGGCCGGGCAAGCCAAGCCCGACCCCGCTAGAATGACGCCATGGGCAAGGTCCTGAAATTCGAGTCGACGAGTCCGCGCCCCAAGCTGCGCGGTGCGTTGCAGCGTGGCGAGCTGGTGCGCATCTGGCGCGGCGGCATCGAGGAAGGCAGTTTCTGCGGTTATCTCGCCGGCATCGGCCGCGAATGGTTGCTGATGTGGGTGGTCGGCGACCAGATCGGTTTCGACGGCCTGTACGCGATGCGGCTGGGCGACATCACCGAGGTCGAAGCCCCCGACAGCCACCACGCCTTCATCGAGAAGGCCCTGGCCGTCCGCAACGTCCATCCGCGCCTGCCGCGCAACTTTCCGCTGGACGACATCACCCAGGTGGTGCGCGCTGCGGCCGACTACGCGGCGGTAATGTGCGTACACGTCGACACCGAGGACGAACAGGAAGTGTGCTACATCGGCCGCCCGCTCGGCATCGAGGACGACGGTTTCACCCTGCAGGAAATCACCCCCGACGCGGAATGGCTGCGCGAGCCGTCGTTCTTCGGCTGGGACGAGATTTCCACGGTGAGCTTCGACGAGCCCTATGCGCAGGTGCTGCTGGACGTTGCCGGCCAGCCGCCCCGCATCGATTTCACGGGGTCGGGCTTCGGCACGGTGCACTGAGCCGCGCGGCCGTGCCGCCCGTGGTGGCGTTGCGGCTGTTCATCGCGGGCAGCGACGCATGCCGTAAACTGCAGCCTTTCCAGGGGAATTCGAGCGTCGCGTGGAAACCGAAGCGCCGGCGTCAGGCGTGGCTGACACGCTGATCCCGCCCGGTCCGCGCAGCGTGTGGCTGCACCGGATCGCGGGACCGCTGGTGTCGCTGGGCATGCTGGCGCTCGCGTTGTGGGCGCTGCACCTGCTGGCGCGCCACGTCACCTACCACGAGATCCGCCAGTACGTCGAAGGCGTTTCACGCCAGCGGCTGG
>JAICHS010000293.1 GCA_025924775.1 Rhodanobacteraceae bacterium | reverse complement strand
TTGCCGGCCTTGCGGTAGAAGCCGGCACCCACCTTGGCGCCCAGTGCGCCTTTTTCGATCAGCGCTGCCAGCCACGCCGGCGACTTGAAGTGTGCGTGCCACGGGTCGTCGGGCAGGGTGTCGGCCATGGTCTTGATGACGTGCGCCATGGTGTCCAGGCCCACCACGTCGGCGGTCCGGTAGGTTGCGGATTTCGGGCGGCCGATCGCGGGGCCGGTCAGCGCGTCCACCACGTCAAAGCCCAACTTGAACTGCGTGGTGTGGAACATCGTGGACAGGATCGAGAACACGCCGATGCGGTTGCCGATGAAGTTCGGCGTGTCCTTCGCGAACACCACGCCCTTGCCGAGGGTGGAGGTGAGGAACGCTTCCAGCCCCGCCAGCAGCTTGCGGTCGGTGGCCTTGCCGGGGGTGACCTCGACCAGGTGCATGTAGCGCGGCGGGTTGAAGAAGTGCACGCCGAGGAAGCGATGGCGCAGGTTTTCCGGCAGCGCTTCGGCCAGCTGGTCGATGGAAAGCCCTGAGGTGTTGCTGGCGAGGATGGTGTGCGCGGGAATGTGCGCCGCGACCTTCTTGTACAGGTCGAGCTTCCAGTCCATCCGTTCCGCGATCGCCTCGATCACGAAATCGCAGTCCGTGAGCAGCGCAAGGTTTTCGTCGTAGTCGGCGGGCGTGATGGCCGCCGCGAGGTCCTTCACGGCCAGCGGTGCGGGCGACAGCTTGCCGAGGTGCTGGATGGCCTTGACCGCAATGCCGTTCCTGGGGCCATCCTTGGCGGCGAGGTCGAACAGCACGGTCTCGATGCCCGCATTGGTGAGGTGGGCGGCGATCTGCGCGCCCATCACGCCGGCGCCCAGCACGGCGGCTTTGCGAATTCGAAGGATGTCTGACATGGAAGCTCCGTAGGTTCTCAACAATGAATCATCAGCGCGGAAAAGTTGCATTCAAAGCGGTTGCTGTGAAAAGTCAGGCCCGGGATGGCCGTTCTGATCTTGCAGATTCGAAAGACCTCCAAGCTCCGGTTTGCTTGGTGACGCGGCGATCACGAACGCTCGCACAACTACGCCCGCAATCCCGCCGCGGTGAAATGGATGAGGTGCCGCGCCATCTGCTCGCGGTAGGCGCGTTCGGATTCGCCGCTGCGGCGCTGGATGACGCCGAAATCGGCCATGGCGTAGGTCAGCGCACCCACCGCGATGTCCAGGCGCCAGTAGAGCTCCTGCTTGTCCAGATGCGGCAGTACCCGTGCGAACGCAGCCGCGAAGTCCTTGAGGACGTAGCCGTAGTTCTCCGACAGGAACCGACGCAGGCTGCTGTTGTGTTCGGCGAAGGCTCGCGCCAGCACCCGCATGAACACGGAACCGCCCTTGCGATCCAGTGAAAGCTCCAGCGCCGGCGTAATGAACGCGTCGAGCACGGTCTCGAGGCTGGCGTTGCCCGTGGCTTCCAGTTTGGCCAGGTTTTCCAGCCGGTGGTGGCTCAGCTCATCCAGTCGGCGGCGAAAAACTTCCTCGATCAGATTGTCCTTGGAGCCGAAGTGGTAGTTGACGGCGGCCAGGTTGACCTTGGCTGCCGCAGTCACTTGGCGCAACGAGGCGCCGGCGAAACCGCGTTCGGCAAACAGCGCCTCGGCGGCGCCGAGGATCCGTTGACGTGTGGAGAATTGCGCACTGGGTTGCATGGGCGCTCGCGTTTCAAACAATCGTTTGAAGTCTAGGTGTGTCCACGGCGCGGGTCAAACCTCCGGCGGACCCGGCCGCGCGGTCGGGCGGCGACCCACAAGATGCCGTGTGCAGGCGTGGCCAAACACGCTGCGTTAGGCTAGAATTCGTTACTCTTTTGTGAGCTAACTCCGTATTTTGCGCGGAGTTTTTCGGATATGCTCACGAACCTTCGCGGGTTTCGTGCGCACTTTTTTATCTTTTGTCATCGAATCGAGGAAGCCATGGCGCTGGAGCGCACCCTTTCCATCATCAAACCCGATGCCGTCGCCAAGAACGTAGTCGGGCAGATCTACGCCCGGTTCGAGCAAGCGGGCCTCAGGATTGTCGCCGCGAAAATGCGGCAGCTTGCGCGTACCGAGGCCGAAGGTTTCTACGCAGTGCACCGGGAGCGCCCATTCTTCAAGCCGCTGGTCGATTTCATGATCTCCGGCCCGGTGATGATCCAGGTGCTGGAAGGCGAGGGCGCGATCGCCAGGAACCGCGAGCTGATGGGCGCGACCAATCCCAAGGATGCCGCACCGGGGACCATCCGCGCGGATTTCGCGCAAAGCATTGACGCCAACGCGGTGCACGGTTCGGACGGCCTGGATACCGCGCGTTTCGAAATCGGTTATTTTTTTGCCGCGACGGAAATCTGTCCGCGGTAAGCAGTTGCGCTCACCCGTGAGCGCGGGGGATCAGGGACGGCCATTCATGGCTTGGCTTTTCACGAGAGCGGCTCCGTGACGACACCCATCGTCAAAACCAACCTGCTGGATCTGGACCGCGATGGATTGCGCGCGTTCTTCGCCGACCTTGGCGAGAAGCCTTATCGTGCCGACCAGGTGATGAAGTGGATGTACCACCGCCTGGAGAACGACTTCTCGGCCATGACCGATCTTGGGAAGTCGCTGCGCGAGAAGCTGCCGGAAGTCGCGGTGGTGACGCCGCCGAAAGCCCTGGTCGATACGGTTTCCACCGACGGTACGCGCAAGTGGCTGCTGGGCATGGATGCTGGCAACGCGGTGGAAACGGTGTACATCCCGGAACCCACGCGCGGCACCTTGTGCGTGTCCTCGCAGATCGGCTGCGGGCTCAATTGCCGGTTCTGCGCCACCGGCGCCCAGGGCTTCAACCGCAACCTGTCGGCGGCCGAGATCATTGGGCAGGTGTGGCACGCGGCCAAACAGCTTGGCAACGTCACCCACCAGCAGCGCCGCATCACCAACGTGGTGATGATGGGCATGGGCGAGCCGTTGCTCAACTTCGACAACGTGGTGCGCGCGATGAGCCTGATGCGCGACGACCTCGGCTTCGGCCTTGCGTCCAAGCGCGTCACGCTTTCAACCGCGGGCGTGGTCCCGAAGATCGACCTGCTGGGCGAAGTCGCCGACGTCTCGCTGGCGGTGTCGCTGCACGCGCCCAACGACGAGCTGCGCACGCAGCTGATGCCCATCAACAAGCGCTGGGGCATCGACGAACTGCTGGATGCCTGCGCACGCTATGTGGCGCGGCGGCCGCGTTCCAGCATTACCTTCGAATACACCTTGATGAAGGGCATCAACGATTCGCCGTTGCTGGCGAAACAGTTGATCAAGCTGATGCGTCGGCTGCCGGCCAAGGTGAACCTGATTCCGTTCAACCCGTTCCCGGGCGCGCAATACGAACGCTCGGATGCCGCGACCATCCGCGCGTTCCAGACAATCCTGCTGGACGCGGGCGTGCAGGCGATGGTGCGGCGTACGCGCGGCGAGGATATCGACGCGGCTTGCGGGCAACTGAAGGGCAAGGTCGCGGACCGTACCCGTCGTCACGCCGAATTC
>JAICHS010000292.1 GCA_025924775.1 Rhodanobacteraceae bacterium | reverse complement strand
CGTTGCTCGGCCGTTGATGACAACGTCATCGGCCCGATGGTCGCGCGCAGGCGCGCTCCTGCCTTGCCGCCTGTCTGGGTAGGAGCCTGCCCGCAGGCGACCGCGGAACGCTGTGGTGCAGCACGTAACGTCGATCGCGCGTGGGCGCGCGCCTACTCTTTCACCTTCACGCCCTTCAGCAGCAGGTCGAGCTTCTGCTTCATCTCGGCCTGCGGCTGGGTGCCGGGCTGGTAGACGTAGGCGGTGTAGAGCACCGACGGTTTGGCATCGTCGCCCGGTGGCGGCACCACCGCGTTGATCTTGCTGGTGTCGCCTTCGGTGTAGGCCTGCGCGTCGTAGGGGTGCTGGCGACTGGCGATTTTCTTCCAGAAACTCTGGTAGCTGTCGTCGAGGTCGGCGGGTGGCGCGGCGTTGCGCAGCAGGCTGATCCAGTGGTGGTCGTGGTTGTCCTCGGCCAGCCACACCTGGCCCGCGTCCCACGTGACCTTGCCGTTGGTGTCGGGGGAGAACGTGAAGCCCAGTGTCAGCATGCTGTCCGCGTCGATCTTCTGCAGGTCGGGCGTGAACGCGAACGCGAGCCGCGGCGAGTCGTAGCGGAAATCCTTGCCGTAGTCGAAGGTGATGTGGATGTCCTTGAACGCATCCGGCAGCAGGTTCGGGTCGGCCAGGAAATCCCTCCACTGCGCCAGCGTGCCGTCGTAGGGCAGGCTTACGAAGTCGGTGAGCGCCTGCATGTTGATGGCGGTGTCGTACTTCGAGGTCGCGGGCTCCAGGCGCATCAGGATCGCGTAGCCGTCCGGCGTCGGCAGGGCAAACAGGTTGATGTAACCGTTCGCGTAGGGCACCAGCCAGCGCCAGACCTGCCAATGCCGGCCCCAGCGATCGGACCAGGTGCCCGTGCTGCCGGGGTTGCCAAGCGAGGTGACCGGGATGCGTTCTGGACCGATCGCGCGCTTGAGGAAGCCGGTCTTCAGCAGCATGTCCATCACGCCCTTGGGGTCGTGGTAAAACGTTGCGGCCGCGGTGTTGTCGGACTTGCGCAGATGAAACAGGATGTTCTGCGCCACCACGCCGCCGGCGATGTAGCCGTTGGCGGGCAGGGTGATCCGGGTGGCCGTTCGCCCGCTGGCTGCCCACACGCCGTCGCTGTTGCGGGTGACGATATGCGGGAAGTCGTCCATCGACGGCGCGCTGTACAGCAACTGGTGCGCGCCGTTGCCGTTGGGGAACAGGTTGGCCGATTGCTGGTCCAGCAGTGCCCGCAGCTGCGAGGCAAGGAACGGATGGAAGGCCTTGGCATAGGCCGCGAAGAAATCCGCCACCGACAACGGCAGTTTGAATTCGCCCTTGAAGACACCGCTGAGGGTGGCGTCGAACACGTCGAACTGGTAGGCCATGCGCTTGTCGAAGCGGGCCAGATCCTTCGGCGCATCCAGCACCTCGCTCATCGGCAGTGCGTAGTTGAGGTTCTCGTTGGGCGATTTCATCAGCACCACGCCGACCACCTTGCCGTCCTGGTCCAGCAACGGGCCGCCGCTGTTGCCAGGCGACGCTGCCGCCGAAAAACGGATCCACTTCCACTTGCCGTCCTGGTCCTCGGGCGTGTTGGAGGTGTACAGGCCGTTCCTGATCACCACGCCGGTGCCAAGCGCGTTGCCGACCGAATAGACGACCTGGTTCAAGGCCGGCTTGGTGTCGACGGTGAGCGGCGTGATCTTCGGCGGCTGCTTCAGCGAGAACACCACGAAGTCGCGGCGCAGCGCGAACTTTTCGATCTTGTCGATCGCGTAGACCTTGCCTGACGCGTCGCGCAGTTCCGGCGGTCCCCACAGGCTCTGGTAGCCCACCATGAAGACGTGCGCGGCGGTGACGTAGGTGTTGGGACCGATCGCGAACGCGGTGCCGATGGAGTAGTACTTGTCGGTGCGCTCCTGGTACGGCAGCAGTTCCAGCGGCAGGGGCTTTGCGTAGGTCAGGGTGTCGGCGGGCTTGGCCGCGACCACTTCAAACGTGGCCGACTGGATCTCCGGCAGCAACGACGGATTCAGGGTGGCGTCGGCATGCGCGGTGCCGACGACCAGCCAGGCAAGGCAGCCGGCCAGCAACGCGCAAGCCATCCGCTGCGCACTTGCCTTCCACACCAACGTGGAACCGGTCGAAACGGTCATGGGGACTCCGGGACGGGGAACGATGGCGCAAACCTGACGGATGTTTGCACAACGCCGCGCGGCCTGCACACGGCGGGTGCGGCGGAACCGGCTACAGGTTGCGATGGAAAATCATCTCCAGCACGAACTTGGAGCCGAAAAACGCCAGCAGCAGGATGGCCATGCCGGACAGCGTCATCCGCACCGCGCGGTTGCCGCGCCAGCCCCAGCGCCGGCGCCCGAACAACAACACGCCGAAGATGATCCAGGCGATCACCGACAGGATCGCGGTATGGGCCTGGTGCTGTGCCAGCAGGTTGTGCACGAACAGGGCGCCCGACAGCAGGGTCAGCGTCAGCAGCGCAAAACCGGCGCCGATCAACTTGAACATCAGTGATTCGGTTTGCGTCAGCGGCGGCAACGCATCGGCCCAGGCGCTCAGGCGCCGGGTGCGCAAGGCGCGTTCCTGGGTGGCCAGCAGCAGCGCCAGCACCGCGGCGATGGCAAGCAGGCTGTAGGCCAGCAACGCGATGACCACGTGCAGGCCGATCTGCCAGTCCAGCGGAAACGGTGCGGTGGGCGGCGCCAGGAACTCGTCGATCGCGAGAAACAGGCCCGCCAGCGGAAACAGGATGATGCCCAGTGCCGCAACCGGCCGCGCCACGTTCACCAGCAGGGTCAGCGCCGCGATCACCGCCGATACCAGCGAAAGGGCGGCGTAGAAGTGCAGGTCCACCGCACCGCGGTGGATGCCGAACAGTACGGCGAAGTGCAGCAGCACGGCGACAGTTCCGGATGCCAGCGCGGCGCGGTGCGGGATCGCGCGCTGGCTCAGCAGCGGGCGCGCCAGCGCCGCGGCCGCGGCGAGGTACAACGCGATCGCCAGAACGGCTGCAAGCTCCATCGTGGGTGAGTGTATGGGCATCGGGTTGGTTGCGGCTTGCTTGCGTGGCGTCGGCAGACGGCGAGTGTCGCACGGCGCCGGGCATGCATTCCAGCAGCAGGGATGCGTTTGGCCCGGTTGTACCGGACGCCACTTGCAATATTTAGACGATTGTCTAAGTATATAGATACCGTGACCCAGGCGGACCGATGAAACAGCAAGAGGTATTCCGGGCGCTCGCCGACCCCACCCGCCGCGCCATCCTGAAGCGCCTGCGGAAGGGTGCGCTGAGCGCGGGCGGGATCGGCGCGCTGTTCGACATCACCGGCGCATCGCTGTCGCACCATTTCGGGGTGCTCAAGGCCGCCGACCTCGTGCGCACCGAACGGCGCGGCCGCAGCATCGTGTATTCGCTCAACACCTCGGTGATGGAAGACCTGACGCGCATGGTGCTGGACCTGATTCCCGCAACGCACAGACATGGAGAGGACCAATG
>JAICHS010000291.1 GCA_025924775.1 Rhodanobacteraceae bacterium | reverse complement strand
TGATGAGCGAATGCCTGGTCACCGGTTTCCACGACGCCAACGGCGACGTCGCGCTGTGCGTGCCCGACCAGCCGGTGCCGCTGGGCGCCAAGCTGGCGTGATTGCGCGTCCCCGCGACGGCCCGGCCGGCGCGGGGCTCGCGGATCGCTGCGTCGCCCGGCCCCTGCGATGTTCGGCCGGTGCGCCAACGCGCTGCCTTGCCTCGCACGCTCCGGGACGGCACTTAAATCACCGTTTGCGTGCAACGATTGCACCGAATCTGTGCAATGCAACGTGTCTGGCGATCTAACCCATTGACTCGACACGTTACACTGGCTGGCACGCCGCTTGCTCTTGTCTGCTCATCCTTTCCACCCCGAGCCCGCCATGACCGCCGATACCGTCCTCGCAACCCTGAAGTCCGAAAACGTCCAGTTCGTCGATCTGCGTTTCACCGACATGCGCGGCGTGCAGCACCACATCAGCTTTCCGGCGCACTCGATCGATGCCGACACCTTCGAGGACGGCAAGATGTTCGACGGCTCGTCGATCACCGGTTGGAAGGGGATCAACGAGTCGGACATGATCCTGCTGCCCGACCCGGCCACGGCATTCATCGACCCGTTCGCGGCGCACAAGCAAATGAACATCGTGTGCGACGTGCTGGAACCCTCCACGATGCAACCCTATGGCCGTGACCCGCGCTCCATCGCGCGGCGCGCCGAAGCCTTCCTGAAGTCCACCGGCGTCGCCGATACCGCGTACCTCGGGCCGGAACCCGAGTTCTTCATTTTCGACTCGGTGCGCTGGCAGAACGACATGGGCCGCGTGTTCTACGAAATCGGTTCGGAAGAGGCCGCGTGGAGCTCGCGCTACAAGTACGAGGAAGGCAACCATGGCCATCGTCCGGGCGTGAAGGGCGGCTACTTTCCGGTGCCGCCGGTCGACTCGCTGGCCGACCTGCGCGCCGAGATGTGCACGGTGCTGGAATCGCTGGGCCAGACCGTCGAGGTGCACCACCACGAAGTCGGCAACGCCGGCCAGTGCGAGATCGGCATCAAGTTCAACACGCTGCTGCACAAGGCCGACGAACTGCAAACGATGAAGTACGTGATCCGCAACGTCGCGCACGCCAACGGCAAGACCGTCACCTTCATGCCCAAGCCCGTGGTCGGCGACAACGGTTCGGGCATGCATTGCCACCAGTCGCTCGCGAAGGATGGCAAGAACCTGTTTGCGGGAGAGCTGTACGGCGGGTTGTCGCAGCTGGCGCTGTGGTACATCGGCGGCATCTTCAAGCACGCGCGCGCGATCAACGCCTTCGCCAACTCCACCACCAATTCCTACAAGCGCCTCGTGCCCGGCTTCGAGGCGCCCGTGATGCTGGCGTATTCCGCGCGCAACCGCTCGGCCTCGTGCCGCATCCCCTACGTGTCCAACCCCAAGGGCCGTCGCATCGAAGTGCGCTTCCCCGACCCGATGAACTCGGGTTACCTGACCTTCACTGCCTTGATGATGGCCGGGCTGGACGGCATCCTCAACAAGACCGATCCGGGCGCGCCGATGGACAAGGACCTGTACGACCTGCCACCGGAAGAGGAACGCAACATCCCGCAGGTGTGCGCGTCACTGGACGGCGCGCTGGAAGCGCTGGACCGCGACCGCGACTTCCTGAAGGCCGGCGGCGTGATGACCGACGACTTCATCGACGCCTACATCGGCGTGAAGATGAAGGAAGTCACCGCGTACCGCGCCTCCACGCACCCGCTGGAATACCAGATGTACTACAGCATCTAGCGCGACCCGGAACCGCGGCGGCCGCAGCGCCGGCAGCCTGCGGTCCGCGGGTGTACGGTACGGGGCGGCGACGCACCCATGCGCGCGTCCGCACCCCGGAGCCATACCATGCGCGCGGTCCAGATCGTCCAGCTCGGCCAACCTTTGCAGGCACGCGACGTGCCGCGGCCGGAACCCGGCGCCGGCGAGGTCCGGATCAAGGTCGCGGCGGCGGGCATTTGCCATTCCGACGCGCACTATCGCGCAGGCACGGCGAGCGTCGCGCGCTTGCCGATCACGCCGGGCCACGAAATCAGCGGCAGCGTCGACGCGCTCGGCGCGGGCGTTGCGAACATCGCCGTGGGCCAGCGCGTCGCGTTGCACTACCTGCTGACCTGCGGCCAATGCGAATACTGCCGGCGTGGGCAGGAGCAGTTTTGCACTTCGGCCCGGATGCTGGGCAAGCATATCGATGGCGGTTACGCGGAGTACCTCGTCGTGCCCGCGCGCAACGCCGTGCCGGTGCCGGATGCCGTTACCACGGCCGCGGCCGCGATCATGATGTGTTCCAGTGCAACCGCGTTCCACGCCCTGCGCAAGGCGCGGATCGCAGCGGGCGACCGTGTCGCCGTGTTCGGGGCGGGCGGACTTGGCTTGTCGGCGGTGCAGCTTGCAGGCCTGTGCGGCGCGGCCGAGGTGTTCGCGGTTGACATCGACCCGGGCAAACTGGCCGCGGCCGCGCGCTACGGCGCGCAGCCGATCGACCCGGCACACGGCGCTCCCGACGCGCAGATTCGCGCGGCGACGCACGGTCGTGGCGTGGACGTGGCGCTTGAATTTGCCGGCCTGCCCATCACCCAGCAACAGGCACTGGCCGCGCTGGCGGTACGGGGGCGGCTCGCGCTGGCCGGCATCTCCGGCGTGCCCTTCGCAGTCGACAGTTTCGCGACCGTCATCAACCGCGAGGCCGAAATCATCGGCGTGTCGGACCACACGCGCGACGAACTGGTCACGCTGATGGGGTTCGCCCAACGCGGCCAGCTCGATCTCGATAGCGTGGCCGCCGACCAGGTGCCGCTGGATGCCGACGCGATCAACCTGCGGCTGAACGCGCTGGGCAGCTTCCACGGTCACACGCGCTCGGTGATCACGCCATAAGGCGCCCGTGGCGCGACGGCCAGACCCATGCCCGGATCCCTGCCCCTGTTCGAGACCTCGCCACTGTGTGGCGCGCACGAGGAACTGGCACCGGGCGCGTGGGTGCTGCGCGGTTTCGCGCTGGACCAGGCCCACGCATTGCTGCAGGCCATCGAACGCATCGCCGCGCAATCGCCGTTCCGGCACCTCGTGACGCCCGGCGGCAAGTCGATGTCGGTGGCGATGACTAATTGCGGAAGCGTCGGCTGGTTCAGTGACCGGCACGGCTACCGCTACGCCGAGGTCGATCCGGAAACCGGGCAGCCGTGGCCCGTGCTGCCGGCCGTGTTCGGGCAGTTGGCGCGCGCTGCCGCGGGCGCGGCCGGATTCGAAGACTATGCGCCGGACGTATGCCTGATCAACCGCTACGCCATCGGCACGCACCTGACCCTGCACCGCGACCACGACGAACGCGACCGCCGCGCACCGATCGTGTCGGTGTCGCTGGGCCTGCCGGCCACGTTCCTGTGGGGCGGGCTGGACCGCAAGGATCCGCAACGCCGGGTGCCGCTGGCGCACGGCGACGTGGTGGCCTGGGGCGGGCCCTCGCGGATGCGCTACCACGGCGTGCTGCCGATCCACGACGA
>JAICHS010000290.1 GCA_025924775.1 Rhodanobacteraceae bacterium | reverse complement strand
GAAACACAATTCGTAATCGTCGCCGCCGGAGAGCGCCAATTCACGGCCTTCGACGGGGTCGAAGCGCACCCGCAACGCCGTCGACAACGGCAGCGCGTCGGCGTCGATTTCCGCGCCGACGCCGCTGGCCACGCACACGTGGCCAAGATCGGCCAGCAACCCATCCGACACGTCGATGCAGGCAGTTGCGACACCACGCAACGCCAGGCCCGCGGCCACACGCGGCGTGGGACGATCCATCCGCGCCAGCAAGGCGGCGTCCACGGCCATCCGGCCACCGGCCGTCGTCGCCAGCCGCAACGCACCCGCCGCATCGCCGAGCGTGCCGGTGACCAATATCGCATCGCCCACGTGCGCGCCGGCGCGCGTCAGCGCGGCACCGGTGGGCACGTTCCCCAGCGCCGTCACCGTAATGGACAGCGGTCCGCCGGTGGTGTCGCCTCCCACCAGCGCGACGCCATGCGCCTGCGCCAGCTCCGCGAAACCGCCGGCGAACTGGTCGACGAAAGCGGCATCGGCCTGCGGCAACGTCAACGCCAGCAGCGCCCACGCCGGCTCGGCGCCCATCGCTGCAAGATCGGAAAGATTCACCGCCAGCGCCTTCCAGCCGACGTGCGCGGGCGGCGTGTCCACGAGGAAATGCACGCCCGCGACCAGCGTGTCGGTGCACGCCACCAACTGTCGGCCGGGCGCAAGATCAAGCAGCGCCGCGTCATCGCCGATGCCCAGGGCGACGCCGCGGCGCGTGCCGGCGGTCCGCTCGCGAATGCGGTCGATCAGCGCAAACTCGCTCAAGGCCGTGCCGGTGATTCGGCCGCGCGCCATTGCCGTGCCAGCTTGTCGAGCACGCCGTTGACGTAGGTGTGCCCCTGATCGGCGCCGAAGCGCTTGGTGACTTCCACCGCCTCGTTCAACACCACGCGGTAAGGCACGTCGAGCCGATGCCGCAACTCGTACGCGGCCAGGCGCAGCACCGCGCGCTCGATCGGATCGACGCGTTCGATGTCACGATCGAGGAACGGCGTCAGTCCAGCATCCAGTTCCTTGCAGTGGGCTTCCACGCCGCGCAACAAGTCCTCGAAATATTCCAGGTCGGCGATCTGCATGTCCTGTTCGCTGCGGAAGTCTTCGATGACCTTGTGCATGGCGTTGCCGCCCAGCTCCCACGCGTACAGCGCCTGCACCGCGCGCCGGCGCGCACGAGTGCGCGCGGCCGGGTCGATGCCATCGTTGCGGTGTGCGGCGGTCATGCGCGGCGGCCCTCCAGCAGTATGGCCATTTCAATGGCGGACGTGGCCACGTCCGCGCCCTTGTTGCCGCGCATGCCACCGGCGCGCGCGCGCGCGTCGGCCGCGTCCTCCACCGCCAATACGCCGTTCAACACCGGCACGCCGGAATCCAGCGCCACCCACATCAGGCCCCGCGCGCACTCGTCGGCGACGTGTTCGTAATGGCGGGTTTCACCGCGCACCACGCAGCCCAGTGCGACGATCGCGGCGTGCCGACCCGCCTGTGCCACGTGCCGGGCCAGCACCGGGATTTCCCACGCGCCAGGCACGCGCAGCACGTCCACCGCATCGGCGGCGACGCCGTGCGCAGCAAACGCCGTGCGCGCGCCCTCCACCAGCACGTCCACGATCCCGCCGTTCCAGCGACTGGCGATGACGGCGTAGCGCGCGCCGGGTGGCGAGCGCAGGGAGGAGACAGCGGCAGCAGGTTGATCCGACATGGTTCAAGGGGTATCCAAGGTTGGGAAAAGCGTAGCAGCGGCAACCCGATTGCCCTACTTCACCGCTGCCTGCTCCATCCCCGGTCCTGCGTGCTCGTCCACGTACTCGACGACTTCCAGGCCAAATCCGGAAAGCCCGACCAGCTTGCGGGGCGTACCCAGCACACGCAGGCGGCGAACGCCCAGGTCGGCAAGGATTTGCGCACCCAGGCCCAGCTGGCGCCATTCGCGCTGCGCGGCGGTCTTGCGCCCGTCGGTGTCCGCCACCGCGTCGTCGCGGTCCAGGCGCGCCAGCAGCGCGTCCGGAGTTTCCGCCGATGCCAGCACCACCACCACGCCGCGGTTTTCGGCCGCAATCCGGCGCAACGCCGCCGCCATGGTCATGCCGAGATCCTCACGCGCAAGGTGCAGCGCGTCCGACAGCGTGTTGCGCACGTGTACGCGCGCCAGCACTGGCTCACCGTCGTCGAGCGTGCCGCGCGCCAGCGCGAAGTGCACCTCGCCTTGCAGCCGGTCGCGCCACGCCGTCAGGCGGAAGGCGCCGAACTCGGTCTCGACCTCCGAGGCATGCACGCGCTCAATGGTTTTTTCGGTGGCCAGCCGGTGGCGGATCAGGTCGGCGATGCTGCCAACCTTCAGGCCATGTTTCAGCGCAAACGCCTCGAGGTCGGGGCGCCGCGCCATGGTGCCGTCCGCGCGCAGGATCTCGACCAGCACGCCGGCCGGTTCGCAGCCGGCCAGTCGCGCCAGGTCCACCGCCGCTTCGGTGTGGCCGGCACGCGCCAGCACGCCGCCCGGCTGTGCCGCCAAGGGGAACACGTGGCCCGGCTGCACCAGATCCGCCGGCTTGGCCTCCGGCGCCACCGCGACCTGGATGGTGCGCGCGCGGTCGTACGCGGAAATACCGGTGGTGACGCCACGGGCGGCCTCGATCGTGACGGTGAAGTTGGTGTGGTAGGCCGAGCCGTTGTCACGCACCATCGGTTGCAGGCCGAGCCTGCGGCAACGCGCCGGGTCCAGCGCCAGGCAGATCAACCCGCGCCCCTCGCGCGCCATGAAGTTGATGTCTTCGGCGCGCACCCGGTCGGCGGCCATGATCAGGTCGCCCTCGTTCTCGCGGTCCTCGTCGTCCAGCATCACCACCATGTGCCCGGCGGCGATCTCGGCCAGCAGTTGCGGAATCGTTGCGAATGCCATCGTTCAATGCTCCTCGGTCGCCAGCAGCCGCTCCACGTAGCGCGCCAGCAGGTCGATTTCCAGGTTCACGCGATCGCCGATACGCCGGTCGCGCAACGTGGTGTGCGCGACCGTGTGCGGTATCAGGTTGACTTCGAAGGTGGCCGCGTTGACGGCGTTGACCGTCAGGCTGACGCCTTCCACGCACACCGAACCCTTGGCCGCGATGTAACGCCGCAACGCCGTGGGCGCTTCGATGCGCCAGCGCTGCGAACGCGCGTCGGCGTCGATCGCGATGAGCGTGCCGAGGCCATCGACGTGGCCGGAAACCAGGTGTCCGCCCAGGCGGTCGGACAGGCGCAAGGCCTTTTCCAGGTTCACGGCGTCGCCCGCACGCAGGCTGCCCAACGTGGTCAGTGACAAGGTCTCGTTGGACACATCGAATGTCAGCGTGTCGCCTTCGCGCGCGACCACCGTCAGGCAGCAGCCTGACACCGCGATGCTGTCGCCGAGTGCAACGGCGGAGGCCTCGAACCCCGTTGCGGCGATGCTGATGCGCCAATCGCCGCCGCGCGGCTCGCTGCGCGCCACCTGGCCCGTGGCCTGGATGATGCCGGTGAACATCAGCGCGCGCCT
>JAICHS010000289.1 GCA_025924775.1 Rhodanobacteraceae bacterium | reverse complement strand
GCGGGCGTGGCGTCGATCTTCTGCACCAGCCGGAACCAGATGTGCTGGTAGGGCGGGCGCTTGGCCGGGTGCAATTCATCGCGCGGCCACACGAAGCGGTATTCGAACGGGCCGTCGGTCGAAAGCCAGCGTTGCAGCTTGGGCGGCAGCTTGGCGAGCTCGGCTTGCGGCAGCGACTTGGCCGGGTCGAGGTCTTCCGGTTTCGGCACCTCGGGCATGCTGTTCTGGTGCTCGAAGCCGGGCTCGTCGACCTGGAACGACACCGAGCAATTGAGGATCGGCTGGCCGTGCTGGATCGCCTCGACGCTGCGTACCGAAAAACTGTGGCCGTCGCGGGCCCGTTCGACGCGATACACGATCGGAGCATCGACGTCGCCGGCGCGGATGAAATAGGCGTGCAGCGAATGCGCCGCGCGCGCGGGTTCGACGGTCTGCTGCGCCGCCGACAGCGCCTGTCCCAAAACCTGCCCGCCGAACACGTATTTGGTGCCGATGTCGCGGCTCTGGCCGCGGAACAGGTTGTCTTCCAGGCGTTCCAGCTGCAACAGCTCGATCAGCTCGGCGACGTGCGGTTGGTTCATGGTGGCCCATGGCGGCAAAAGACGCGCAATTATAGCGGCGTGGCCGCCTGCGCCCGCCTGCGCAATCCGCAGCTTGCCAGCACCCGCGGCCACGGAAACATCGGACCGGGATCGAGCTTGCGATGTACCTGGCGCGTGGCGTCGTCGCTGGCGGCAACCAGTGCGGTGTCGAGATCCTCGTGGCCGGCGATGTGGTGCAGGCCCGGCAGTCCTGCGCGCAGCCGCGCGACCAACGCGAGCAACGCGTCGATTTGTGCATCGGGGTAAGGTTCGGTCATGGCCTGTTTGCGCGAGTCCAGCCAGTCGGGGTAGCGTCCGGTGTTGACCAGTTCGATGCCGACCGAGTGCGCGTTGTGGTCGCGCACGTGGTGCGCAACGCGCGTATCGGGCACGTAACGGGACACGCTGCCATCACGGTCGATGTAATAGTGGCCGCTGTTGCCGGTGCCGCTGGCGTGCACGATGCGCTCGCCGTAGGCGCGCGCCGTCGCAAGGTCCGGCAACTCGGTGCAGTGGATCACTACCAAGTCGATCGTGGCCGGGTCGCGGGCGTCGAGCCGATCGACGTAGGGCAGGGGCTGGTCATGGATCGTCAACGAATCCGTCATCGGCAAAGTGTTGCATAAAATGCGGGATGCCGGCCTTGCCTGTTACCCTTTTGCGGATTGCCAGGGCAAGGCGGAGTCCGATGCTTGCCCTCTCACCCCAGCCCGCTCCGCCAGGCGATGGTGTCGCTTGGCGGAGCGGCAGCTTTCCGATTTTCGAGTAAGAGCCATGCCCGGCCACGTCATTCTTTCCCACGGTTCCAACAGCGGGCCCGAGGCCAGCAAGGTCAGCGCACTTGCGCGGGTCGCGGAGGCGCTGGGCTGGAGCACAGCGCGCCCGGATTACCGCGAGGAAGACGCGCTCGGGTACCTGGGTGCGGTGCCGCCGCGTATCGAGCGCCTGGTAGCCGCGATGCAGGGCGCACCGCGCCCGCTGGTACTGGCCGGCTCCAGCATGGGCGCATTCGTGTCGGGCTTGGCGTCGCTGCGCGCACCCTGCGACGGCCTGTTCCTGATGGCGCTGCCGATCGGCGTTCCGGGCGGCCCGCGTACGTTCGACGCGGCGCGCGGGATCCATGGCATGTTGGTGCATGGCTGGCACGACGCGTTGTGCCCCGTCGACGGCGCCCTCGCATTCGCGCGTGAACGCGGCATGCCCGCACTGTTGCTTGACGACGATCACCGCCTTGGCGCGCATGTCGCGGTGCTGGAACGGCAGTTCGAGTGGTTCCTGCGGTCCCTGGCGGCTTGATCCGTGGCCGCCTGATTCATGACGACATTCTTCGCCACCTGCCCCAAGGGCCTTGAATACCTGCTGCGCGACGAACTGGCGGCGTTGGGTGCCGACGCGCACGAAGCCCTGGCCGGTGTGCGGTTCGAAGGAGAACTTGAAACCGCGTATCGCGCGTGCCTGGAATCGCGCCTCGCCAGTCGTATCCTGATGCCGCTGGCGGAGTTCGACGCCCCCGACGCGGATGCGTTGTACGCCGGCGTGCAGGCGCTCGACTGGTCGCTGCATCTTGCGCCCGACGCCACGCTCGCGATCGACGCCACCGGCAGCAGCGGGTCGATCACGCACAGCGGGTTCGCCGCGCAAAAAACCAAGGACGCGATTGTCGACCAATGCCGCGAGCGCTTTGGCACGCGGCCGAGCATCCAGCCGGAACGGCCGGACGTGCGTCTGAATCTGCGCTTGCACAGGGGCCGCGCAACGCTGTCGCTGGACTTGTCCGGCGAACCGCTGCACCGGCGTGGCTGGCGGCGCCAGCAGGGTGAGGCGCCGCTCAAGGAGAACCTCGCGTGCGCGATGCTGTTGCGTGCGCGCTGGCCGGAAATCTATGCGCAAGGCGGTGCGCTGGTCGATCCGATGTGCGGCTCCGGCACCTTGCTGATCGAGGCGGCCTGGATGGCGGCCGGCGTCGCGCCGGCATTGCAGCGTGATTATTTCGGGTTCCTCGGCTGGCGCGGCCACAACGTGGAACTGTGGCAACGCCTGCATGACGCGGCGCGTGCGCGCGCGGACGCAGGCTTGCGTGACCTGCGTGCGGGCTTTTTCGGCAGCGACAGCGACCCGCGCATGATCGCGGTGGCCACCCACAACCTGCAAAACGCCAGCGTGGCGGGATTCGTGGCGCTGGAAGGGCGTGCGGCCGAGTACCTGGAACCCCCGGCCGGATTCACCTTGGGACTGGTGATCACCAATCCGCCGTATGGTGAACGCATGGGCGAGCTCGCGGCGCTGCCGGCCTTGTACAAGGCGCTGGGCGAACGCTTGCGCACCGGGTTTGCCGGCTGGCGCGCGGCGGTGTTGACCAGCGTGCCGGAGCTCGAGCAGGCGCTTGGGTTGCGCGCGGACAAGCACTACGTGCTGTTCAACGGCGCCATCGAATGCCGGCTGGCGGTGTTCGAGGTACGCGAGGCATTGCCCGCCGGGGTCGCGACGCCGCTGTCGCCGGGCGCGGAGATGGTCGCCAACCGCATCCGCAAGAACATGCGCGCCCTGCGGCGCGAGCTGGCGCGCGATGGCATCAGCTGCTTTCGCGCCTACGACGCCGACCTGCCCGAATACGCCGCGGCCATCGACGTGTACCGCGGCTGGCCGGAAGCTGCGGCGGACATCGGCAACGATGCGGGCGCACAAACATGGTTGCACGTGCAGGAATACGCGCCGCCCGCCAGTGTCGATATCAATGCCGCGAAAACGCGTTGGCGCGACCTGTTGAGAGCAGCCACCGCAGCATTGGAGGTGCCCCGCGAACGCGTGGTCACCAAGACCCGTACCCGTGGCAAGGGCGGCAGCAAGTACGGGCGCATCGCCGCGCGTGACGAATTCCTGGTCGTCGAGGAAGGGGGATTGCGTTTCAGGGTCAACCTGCGCGACCGGCTGGACAGCGGCCTGTTCCTCGACCATCGCCTGGTGCGTGCGCG
>JAICHS010000288.1 GCA_025924775.1 Rhodanobacteraceae bacterium | reverse complement strand
CCGTATGCGGCGCCGTACTATGCCGCGCCGGTGGCCGCCGCGGTCGGCGCCGGTCTTGCGCTGGGCGCATGGGACGGGGGGTGGTGAAAACCTTTCGGCAGCCTTGCTGGTGGTGGCCGATGGCGCGGGTTCGGCGTTGCGCGAACAGGCCGGCATCGGCGTGCGTGGCCGCGACTACCACCAGCGCGCGGTGGTCGCGCACGTGGCGAGCGAACGTGCGCACGCGCAAACCGCGTGGCAGCGGTTCACGCCGGAAGGCCCGATTGCGCTGCTGCCGCTGGCCGACGGGCGCAGTTCCATCGTGTGGTCGCTGCCGGAGGCACGTGCGCGCGAGGTGTTGGCGCTTGACGATGCCGCGTTCCTTGCAGCGGCGGGCATGGCCTCGGATTTCCGGCTGGGCGCGTTCACGGCGACCACGCCGCGGGCGTCGTTTCCGTTGCGGCTGCAAGTTGCCGAGCGCTTCGTGGCGGGGGGCTGCGTCCTGGTCGGCGACGCCGCGCACGTGGTGCACCCGCTGGCGGGGCAGGGCGCCAACCTGGGTTTGCGCGACGTGGCCGAACTCGCGGATGGTTTGGGCGAAGCGCGCGCCGCGGGCCGCGATTTTGCAGCCGCGCACGTGTTGCGGCGCTATGCGCGCCGGCGGCGCTCGGCCGGTGCGCTGGATGCGTACGCGTTTGATGCGATCGAGCGCGCGTTCGCGTGGCAGGCACCCGGCTGGTCGGCGCTGCGCGGCCTAGGCCTACGCGCGCTCGACATGATTACGCCCTTGAATCGCCGCCTGGCGGCGCACGCGGCTGGGCGAGCTGGGGTTTGACGCGAGATGCGGTGAAGCGCATCTCGCGCCGGCGAGCGACCGGACAAGGAAGCCCGGGCCGGCGCCAAGCGCCAGGGAAGGCTGCTTGCATGTGACTGCTTGCTCGTTTCTACGTGAGGAATCCAACCAGGAGAAGAATCATGCGTCCTGTCATTGCAATGCTTGGGCTTTGCTTTTTAGGTGCCACGTCCGCCGCGCACGCTGCGATGCGCACCCAGACCGTCGATTACACGGTCGATGGCAAGGCCATGCAGGGCGTGCTGGTGTGGGACGATACGGTCAAGACGCCGCGGCCCGGCCTGCTGATGGTGCCCGACTGGACCGGCATCAATCCGCGCAACATCAAGTTTGCCGAAAGCATCGCGGGCAAGGGCTACGTGATCTTCATGGGCGACATGTACGGCAAGGACCTGCGCCCGAAGGACAACCAGGAAGCGCAGGCCGCGGTCAAGCCGCTGCTGGCCGACCGGCCATCGCTGCGCCGGCGGGTGGTCGCGGCGTTCGACCAGTTGCAGGCCTTGGCGGCAAAACGCGCGGCGCCGATCGATGCAGCGAAGCTCGCGGCGATCGGTTTCTGCTTCGGCGGCACCTCGGTGCTCGATCTTGCGCGCAGCGGCAGCGGGGTTGCCGCGGTGGTGAGTTTCCATGGTGGCCTTGGTACCGACGACCCCGCGTTGGCCAGGCAGATCAAGGCGCGGGTGCTGGCGATGAACGGCGCGGACGACAAGGGCACCATGCCGGATGCGCCGGCCTTCATGCAGGACATGCAGCAAAGCACGGCACCGTGGCAGTTCATCGCATTCGGCGGCGCCACGCATTGCTTTGCCGAGCCGTGGGCCAATTCACCGCCGGGTTGCGTGTATGACCCGCCCGTTGCCAAGCGCTCGTTTGCGCTGATGCACGCTTGGCTGGACGAGGTGTTTGCCGACAAAGGCTGACGACAGGGCGGGGCGCGCGCAGCGGCGCATTCGCCTGGAACGAGTTTGGACGGCCGCAGGCGAAGGGTCGGCATCAGGGATGCGCGAACCATCCCGCCGAACAGCATCACCGTGGCGGGTTGGCACCCGCCCCACGGTTCTTCGGGCCGCACCTTCAGTGATCGCGATTGACCGCGTAATCGGCCAGGCCGGCCAGCGCGTCGCGGTATTTCGATGGCGGCAAGCCCTCGAGCGCGGCGTGCGCGGCGTCGGCGTGCGCCTGTGCCCTGGCGCGGGTGCGTTCCAGCGCCCCGGATGCGCGGATGGCCGTGATGATCACGTCCAGCGCGGCCAGCCGCTGGCTGGTGATCGCGTTGCGCAGCAATTCCGCCTGCATCGGCGTGGAACGCTCGATGGCGTAGATCAGCGGCAGGGTGGGCTTGCCCTCAGCCAGGTCGTCGCCGATGTTCTTGCCCAACGTGGCCGTGTCGGACACGTAATCCAGCAGGTCGTCGGCAATCTGGAAGGCCGAGCCGAGTTCCATGCCGTAGCGGCGCAGCGCGAGGCACTGGTCGCCGGGCAGCCCCGCCAGGACGCCACCCAGTTGCGTCGCGGCCGCGAACAGCACCGCGGTCTTGCGCTCGATCACGCGCATATAGGCCGCTTCGGTGGTTTCGGCCTTGCCAATGTTGAGCAGTTGCAGCACCTCGCCCTCGGCGATCGAGTTGGTGGTGTCCGCAAGGATACGCATCACTTCCATGTGGTCGAGTTCCACCATCATCTGGAACGCGCGCGAATACATGAAGTCGCCGACCAGCACGCTGGCGGCATTGCCCCAGGCCGCGTTCGCGGTCCGGCGCCCGCGCCGCAGTTCGGAACCGTCCACCACGTCGTCGTGCAGCAGCGTCGCGGTGTGGATGAATTCGATCACCGCCGCCAGTTCGATGTGGGCGTCACCCCGGTAGCCCGCCGCGTGCGCGGCCAGCACGTGCAGGGCGGGACGCAGGCGCTTGCCGCCACCGCCAACGATGTGTTCGGCGATCGCGTTGATCAGCACCACGTCCGAGTGCAGCCGCTGGCGGATCATGCCGTCCACCCGGTGCATGTCGGGCGCGGCAAGCTCGCGCGCGACCATAAAAGCGTTGGTGGATTCGAACGGCGCGGCGGGGGTGGGGTGGTTCATGGACATCCAGGCTGCGGCAAGTGGCTGATTATAATGCGTTGCAGCAAATCGCCGGCGGATGCCTACACCCGGACGCGGCGGCCCCCGGCATACCCGCCAGTGTGCTGGTAGCATCCTCGGTTTCGGCAACCGTGATTCGAGGGTTCGCACATGGCACGTGGCGTCAACAAGGTCATCCTGATCGGTAATTTGGGCGCGGACCCCGATACGCGCTACGGCGCATCCGGCACCGCAATGTGCACGGTCAGCCTGGCCACGTCGGAGAGCTGGAAGGACAAACAGACGGGCGAGATGCAGGATCGCACCGAATGGCACCGGGTGAAGTTCTTCGGCAAGCTGGCCGAGATCGCCGGCGAGTACCTGAAGAAGGGCCGGCAGGTGTACATCGAGGGTTCCATCCGCAGCAGCAAGTACACCGACAAGGAAGGCGTGGAGCGCTGGAGCACCGACATCATCGCCAACAACATGCAGATGCTGGGCGGGCGTGACGAGGGCGAGGGGCGTGGCGAGGGTGGCGGCTATCGCCAGCGCGCGCCGCAAGCGCGTCCATCCGGTGGCGCCCAGGGCGGCGGCTCGTCGCAGGGCGGCGCGCAGCGGCCATCGGCACCGCCAGCGGCGCCGGACAACGGCGGGTTCGAGGACGACGACATTCCGTTCT
>JAICHS010000287.1 GCA_025924775.1 Rhodanobacteraceae bacterium | reverse complement strand
GACGTCACCTGGACCCTGGTGATCGGCGGCGTGGTGTTCGTGGTGTTGCTGAGCTTCCTGGTGTCGGCGGTGTGCGGTTACATGGCCGGCCTGATCGGGTCATCCAACAGTCCGCTCTCGGGCGTCGGCATCCTGGTGGTGGTGATCGCGGCGCTGCTGCTGGTGCTGGGCGTCAAGCCGTTCCTGCCACCGGGCGCCGACAAGGCGCTGGTCGGCTTTGCGTTGTTCATCACCGCCATCGTGTTTGCGGTGGCCTCGATCGCCAACAACAACCTGCAGGACTTGAAGACCGGCCAACTGGTCGACGCCACGCCATCCCTGCAGCAGTGGGCGCTGGTGATCGGCGTGCTGGCGGGCGCGGTGGTGATCCCGCCCGTGATGGAACTGCTGCAGCACACCTACGGCTTCCTCGGCGCGCCAGGCGCGGACCCGGCGAAGGCGCTGCCGGCGCCGCAGGCCGGGCTGATCTCGGCGCTGGCCAAGGGCGTGATTACCGGGGACGTGCCATGGGACATGATCGGCCTGGGGGCGGCAATCGGCGTCGCGATCATCATTTTCGACGAATTGCTGGGCCTGGCGAAAAAAGGCCCGCGCCTGCCGCCGTTGGCGGTGGGCCTTGGCATTTACCTGCCGACCTCGACCACTTTGATGGTGGTGGTTGGCGCGCTGGTCGGCGCCTGGTTCGACCGCCATGCCGAGCGCGGCCCCGCGGCCGCCGCGACCAAACAGCTGGGCGTGTTGCTGGCCTCGGGCCTGATCGTGGGCGAAAGCCTGCTGGCGGTGATCTTTGCCTTCCTCATCGGCGTCACCGGCAAACAGAACCTTGCCGTGCTGGTGGGCGACAATTTCGTGGTGCCATCGATCATCATCGGCGGCGTGGTGTTTGCCGTCACGGTGATCGCGCTGTATCGGTGGATCATCCGGATGGGCCGCGCGGCGGCTTGAGAAATCACGCACACGTCGCCACTTCGGAAGCGCGCCTGCCGTAGGCGCGCGCCTGCGCGCGATAATTCATTGTCCTTGGCCAAGACGCCCAAGGGTCGCCTGCAGGCAGGCTCCTGCAAACCATTGCCAATCGGAACGCCATGACTGCCACCACCGAAACCCGCCCGTTCGAAGCCGAAGTCGCGCAGGTCCTGCGCCTGGTCACCCATTCGTTGTACTCGCACAAGGACATCTTCCTGCGCGAGCTGGTCTCCAATGCCTCCGATGCCTGCGACAAGCTGCGCTTCGAGGCCATCGGCCAGCCCGAGCTGCTGGGCGATGATGCCGCATTGCACATCGAGGTCGAGTTCGACAAGGACGCGAAAACCCTCAGCGTGCGCGACAACGGCATCGGCATGAGCCGCGAGGAAGTGGTCGCCAACCTCGGTTCGATCGCAAGCTCCGGTACCCGCCGATTCCTTGAATCGCTTTCCGGCGAGCAGCAGGCCGATGCGCGCCTGATTGGCCAGTTCGGCGTGGGCTTCTATTCGGCGTTCGTGGTGGCCGACAAGGTGACGGTGTTGACGCGACGCGCGGGCACCGATGCGGGCGCCGGCGTGCGCTGGGAAAGCGATGGCAAGGGCGAGTATTCGCTGGCCACGGAAGATCTCGCCGCGCGCGGTACGGCGGTGGTCCTGCACCTCAAGGACGCTGACCTTGAATTCGCGGACCACTGGAAGCTGCGCGACCTGATCCACACGTATTCCGACCACGTGGCGTTCCCGATCCGGATGAAGCAGTACAAGGACGGCAAGCCCACCGCCGAGTGGGAAACCGTCAACAACGCATCGGCGCTGTGGGCCAAGTCGAAGTCGGACATCAGCGACGATGAGTACAAGGCGTTCTACAAATCGCTGGGCCACGATTTCGCGGATCCGCTGGCCTGGACGCACAACCGCGTCGAAGGCAGCCAGCGGTTCACCACGCTGCTGTTCATCCCTGCGCAACCGCCGCTCGACCTGCTGATGGGCGCGCGCGACGAACGCCGTGGACTGAAGCTTTACATCAAGCGCGTCTTCATCATGGACGCGGCCGAGGAACTGCTGCCCAATTACCTGCGGTTCGTGCGCGGAGTCGTCGACGCCGACGACCTGCCGCTCAACGTCAGCCGCGAAATCCTGCAGCACAACCGCCAGATCGAAAAGATCAAGGCGTCCTGCGTCAAGCGCGTGCTGGACCTCATCGAAAAGCTGGCGAAGGACGAGCCGGAGAAGTTCAAGACCTTCTGCCGGGCCTTCGGCAACACGCTGAAGGAAGGCATCGTCGAGGATCCCACGAACCGCGCGCGCATCGCCAGACTTTTGCGCTTCGCGTCCACCAACGGCCAGGGCGCCGAGCAGAACGTGTCGCTGGACGATTACATCGGCCGGATGCAGCCCGGCCAGGACACCATCTGGTACGTCAGCGCCGACAGCTACAAGGCCGCTGCCGGCAGCCCGCAGCTGGAGGCGTTCAAGGCGAAGGGCATCGAAGTGTTGTTGATGTTCGACCGGGTGGACGAATGGATCCTCGGGCAGTTCACCGAGTACGAAGGCAAGCCGCTGAAGAACGTGGCCAAGGGCGAATTGCCGCTGGACGCCGCCGACAAGCAAAAGCAGGAGGAAGCCGCCAAGGCGGCCGAGCCGCTGGTGAAGAAGCTGAAGGAACTGCTGGGCGACCAGGTGACCGACGTGCGCGTATCCGCGCGCCTCACCGACTCGCCGTCGTGCCTCGCGTTGTCCGATTACGAACTCGCGCCGCACCTGGCGCGGCTGCTGCGCGAAGCGGGCCAGGAAGTACCGGACTCCAAGCCGACGCTGGAAATCAATCCCGCGCATGCGCTGGTCAAACGCATCGAAACCGAATCCGACGCGGCCAAGGCGAAGGATCTGGCGCAACTGCTGCTGGAGCAGGCCGAAATCACGGCGGGCGCATCGCTGGCCGATCCGTCGGCGTTCGTGCAGAGGATGAATCGGCTGTTGGCGGGGTAATGACCCGGTCGCGGGCCACGCCCCACGACCGTCTGGATTCGACAGGGCTTGTGGAAGGCGCAACCCATTGCACCGAGGCCGACGATGAGTGATCAGACTGCACCCCGCATCGATGCATGGCTGTGGGCGGCGCGTTTCTTCAAGACTCGCGCGCTCGCAAAGCAGGCGGTCGAGCGCGGGCACGTGACGCGCGCGGGTGCAGCCTTGAAACCCGCACACACGGTGCGCGTCGGGGATGCGTTGCGCATTGCGCGCGGCGAGGAGACCTTCGCCGTCGAAGTGACCGGGCTGGCGCAAAAGCGCGGTTCGGTTGCCGTGGCGCAGGGCCTGTATCGCGAGTCCGATGCTTCGGCGGCTGCACGTGTCGCAGCCCGCGAACAGCGCCGCGCCGAACGCGCCGGTTACCAGCCGCCACCGAAGCGCCCCGACAAGCGGGCGCGCCGTCTGCTGCGCGCACTGGGCGATTTCGACGCCCGTTGACGCAGGCTGCATTGGCGCCCGCCGGCGCGTGCGTTACCCTCGGCAGCCACGCCGCCATTCGGGGACCGCCATCAAACGCGTCGCCATCACGCGCGCCGTCAGCCGCGCCATGCAACGTTGTGAGCTGAGCCACCTGCCACGCCGTGCGAT
>JAICHS010000286.1 GCA_025924775.1 Rhodanobacteraceae bacterium | reverse complement strand
GCGCGGAAGCTGGCGGCCTCGTCCAGCAGCCATTTCCGGAACACCATGAACCCGGGGTGCTTGCGCGAGCGTTCCGGATACACAAGGTAGTGGGCGCGCTTGCCCTTCATCATCTCCGGGAACAGCGTGACCAGCTGTCCGGCCTCGATCAACGGCCGCACCATCGTGGTCCGCCCGAGCGCCACGCCGAGTCCTCCGAGCGCCGCGCGCTGGCGCGATTCGGCATCGTTGAATGACGCCACATAGCGCCGCGGCGGTTGTCCACCATGCTGCGCGAACCAGTTCTGCCAGATCTCTTCAGGGCCGAGGAGGGGGAGCTTGCCGAGTTCTTGCAACTTGGATGGCCCACGCCCCGTCAACAACGAGGGGCTGGCTACAGGTGTCAGCCACTCTTCGATCAACAGCTCGACGGTAAGCCCGGGCCACTCGCCCATGCCGTAACGCAGTGCGGCGTCCCAACGACCCTCGGCAAAATCCACCAGTTCGATGGATGAGTCGAGGTTCAGTTCGACCTCGGGATGCGTCGCCACGAAGCGCGGCAACCGCGGCAACAGCCAGCTTGATGTCATCGAGGGCATCGCCGACAGCGACAGCGTGTTGTCGCCGCGCGCGCATAGCGGCTTCAAGGCCTCTTCGATCGCTTCCAGGTGCGACGCCACCTTGTCCAGCAATCGCTGCCCCTCGGCCGTGAGCTTCAGGCCGCGTGGACCGCGCACGAACAAGCTGCAATCGACGCGCTCTTCCAGCAGGCGAATCTGGTGGCTCAGGGCACTCACGGTGAGATGCAGGCGTTCGGCGGCTCGGGTCATGTTCTGCGCGCGCGCTGCGGCGACGAAGGTTTGCAGGGGGTTCAGGGGGCTGCGGCTCATGTTCAATTTTCCTCAATGCTCGATTGAAAAATCGTCGCTTCCGGACCAGCGTCAAGCGTCCTATTTTTGCGCCTCGCACGACATTTGCGCAACCCGGATGGAGGTGTCTCATGTTGAGGGAATTGGCAAAACTATCGGGTGGCATGCTGTTCCTGGGCGGCCACTTGACCGATGTGGACACGCTGCGCCTGTTGGCGCGCGACGAAACTTCACCGCCGACGCGCACGCCACACAGTGGCCGACGCGTACGGGCGGCCGGCCCCAATGGCCGCGATTGGCGCACGCCGATCGAACTGCTGCTGCTTGCCGCGATCTGGGGCGGCTCGTTCCTGTTCCTCAGGATCGCCGCGCCGAAGTTCGGCCCGCTGGCATTGGTGGACGTGCGCCTGGCGCTGGGCGCGCTGGTGCTGTCGCCATTCCTGTGGCACGCGCGCCACCAGCTTGCCGCGACCGGCTGGTTCAAGATCGCCGCAATCGGCTTCGTCAACACCCTGCTGCCATTCCTGCTGTTCGCGTGGACCGCCGAACGCGCCCCAGCCGGTATAGGCGCGATCATCAACAGCATGGCGGTACCATTCGCGGCACTGGCGGCCTTCGCGATGTTCGGCGAGCGCATTGGAGGGCGCAGGCTCATTGGTTTGGCGGCCGGAATGGTTGGCGTCGTGGTGCTTGCGAGCGGCGATGTTGGCGGCACGGGACTTGGCCCGGCGGTCGCGGCGGGTACTGTGGGGGCCTTCCTGTACGGCGTATCCGCGAACCTGGTCAAACGGTACTTCTCGGGCCTGCCGCCCGCGGCGGTCGCCGCGGCGACGCTCGCGTGCGGCGCCGTGTTGCTGTCCCCGCTCGCAGTATGGCAATGGCCATCCGCACGCATTCCCACGGAGGCGTGGCTCAGCCTGATCACGTTGGGCATCGTCTGCACCGGCATTGCCTACGCGTTTTATTACCGGTTGATCCAGCGCGTTGGTGCACCACGCGCCACCACCGTGACCTATCTCGTGCCGATCTTCGGCGTGTTGTGGGCGTGGCTGGCGTTGGGCGAACCGCTGACAATCAGCATGGCCGCAGGCGGCGCATTGATCCTGGGCGGAATGCTGTTCGCGCAGGGCAAACCGCGCGCAGCCATCGCGCCCCGCCCCGCCGTACTGAACAAGACCTGCGCCGAGAGCAGCCATTGAAGGACGACGAACGGGCGTGCGGGTACACTCGGCTGCATGACCCGACCCGCCCTTTCGTCCCGAGCTTCCCTGCCGGCCGCCGTTGCGCTCGCCGCCGCCATTGCAATGACCGGCTGCTCGCAACAGGCGCCAGCACCGCCCGCCGTGCCTTCGGCTTCCGCGCAGGCGGCCGCCAACGACGCCGCGGCTGCGAAGGAGCTGAAGCTGTACCAGGACATGCTGGACAAACACGCGGAGAACCTGGCCGCGCCGGTCGGCCAGGACATCGTCGCGAAATACCCCGGCACGCCGGCGGCGGCCGAGGTGCAGAAAACGCTCGCGCAGGTCGAAGCCACAGCCAAGACCAAGGCCGAGCACGATCGCCTGGCGGCACTGTGGTACTACCAGACCGCGAACGTCGACGGCAACCAGTCCACCGCCAGCACCTACTCCGAACCACGTGGCGCGGACAGCGTGCGGCTGGTGCTGCGTCGGCACGTGAAGTGGGGCGAAAGCGCGTACCTGTTCGCGCCGGACGGCAGCAAGGGCTTCGTGTGCAAGGACTTGTGCAACGTCACGACGCGCTTCGACGGCAAGCGCGAAAGCTGGAAAGCCTACTTGCCGAAAACCGGCGAGCCCGCGATGTTCATCAAGAACGACAAGGGTTTCATTGCCGCCATGCAAAAGGCGAAGGTGGTGGCGATGGACGTCACCACCCGCGACCACGGCAAGCAGACCCTGAAGTTCGAAGTCGGCGGCTTCGATCCGTCGAAGTTCGCACCGATGCCGAAGAAGTGACCGCCCGCGCAGGGGGTGGTCCATTCCGATGGCGCGTCTCCGCGCCTGCGATCACGACCTGAACCCGTTCCGCGGCGCCGTCCCTGGCACCGCAGAACCTCCCGTCATCCCTTGTGCCCACGCGCGGCGTGGGCACTGGCGACATCGGCATCCAGCGTGGCGATGGCCTTGTCGGCCTCGCCCACGAACTCGTTCGCAACCTCGACCATCGCCGGCGTGGGCTTGACGAACTGCTCACCCAACGCCTCGGAGATGTAGGACAGCCACGCGCGCAACCGCGGCGGGTACACCAGCGCGCCTTCGCTGGACTGGATGTCGAGGGTCACGAAGCGGTCGATGTCGCCGTCCAGCGCGGCTAGCGCCTGCTGCGGGGCATCGCCGTCGACCTTCTTTGCGTCGACTTCTTTCTTCAGCGCGTCGCGCGCATCCATGGCGGCGTTCAAGCTGGCATTCAACTTGCCAAGCGTGTCGTGCACCTGCATCAGCAGGTCGAAACGCTGCTTGAGCTCGGCCGGCGTCGTGGTCAGGCGCGGGTCCAGCTTGACCGTGAACGGCTGCCGCTGCGTGGTGTGGCCGTAACTCAGCACCGCGTGGTAGATGCCGGGCAGGATCTCCGGCCCCACGGGTTCGGCCGCCGCAAAACCGGAGTGGAAGATGCCCTTCACATCCGTGGCGTCGGGATAGCGCATGTCCCACTGGAAGCTGTTCATGCCCGCGTGCAACTTCTTTGGCGGCTTGGGCTTCTCGGCAGATCCGGGCTTGGC
>JAICHS010000285.1 GCA_025924775.1 Rhodanobacteraceae bacterium | reverse complement strand
CCGGTGGCCTGCGCGGCCACCGGGACACGCAGACCCGGCTGCCGCGACGCCGCGCGGCGCGCCGGGGCCCTCACGCGTTCGCGAACACCAGGGTCGCGTTGGTGCCGCCAAAACCGAAGCTGTTGGACATCACGGTGGCCAACCGCGCCGGGCGGCTTGTGCGCACGACCGGAAACGCCGCCGCGCGCGGGTCCAGCTGGTCGATGTTGGCCGAACCGGCCACGAAGCCATGCCGCAGCATCAGCAGGCTGTAGATGGCCTCGTGCACGCCGGCCGCACCGAGCGAATGGCCGGTCAGCGACTTGGTGGACGACAGCGGCGGCACCTCAACCCCGAACACATCCCGCACGGCGGCGAGTTCCGCAACGTCGCCGACCGGAGTCGCGGTACCGTGGGTGTTGAGGTAATCGATCGGCCGGTCCGCCATGGCCAGCGCCATCCGCATGCTGCGGGCGGCGCCGTCGCCACCCGGCGTGACCATCTCCGCGCCGTCCGAGGTGACGCCGTACCCCACCAGCTCGGCGTGGATGTTGGCGCCGCGCCGCCTGGCGTGCTCGTACTCTTCGAGTACCAGCATGCCGCCCCCGCCCGCGATCACGAAACCATCGCGCCCCGCGTCGTACGGGCGCGAGGCCGTCGCCGGCGCATCGTTGCGGGCGGTCGCCAGTGCACCCATGGCATCGAACTGCGCGGCCATGCCCCAATGCACTTCCTCGCCGCCACCCGCGAACATCACGTCCTGCATGCCGTGGCGGATCGCGTCCGCTGCCGCACCGATGCAGTGCGCCGAGGTTGCGCACGCCGCCGAAATCGAATAGCTGAGGCCCAGGATGCCGAACGCTGTCACCAGCGCCGCCGACACGGTCGAGCACATCGTGCGCGGCACCATGAACGGGCCGACCTTGCGCACGCCCTTCGCCCGCAGCAAATCGGCGGTCTCGATCTGCCAGCGCGCCGAGCCGCCGCCGGACCCCGCGATCACGCCAGTGCGTGGGTGCCGGATGTGCTCCAACGCCAGCCCGGCGTCATCGATTGCCGCGCGCATCGCGGCACAGGTGTAGGCCGCCGCGTCGCCCATGAACCGCCTGAGTTTGCGGTCGATGGCGGCGTCGAGGTCGATGTCCGGCACGCCAGCCACCTGGCTGCGCAGGCCGTGCGCCGCAAATTCCGGCGCCGCGCGGACCCCGCTGCGGCCTTCGCGCAAAGCCTGCGCGACCGTCGTCGGAAGATTGCCGAGGCACGACACGATGCCCATGCCGGTTACCACCACGCGCCGCACCTTAAAAGCCCTCGGTGGATTGGAACAGGCCGACGCGCAAGTCGCTGGCCTCGTAGATCGGTCGCCCATCGACCAGGGTCATGCCGTCGGCGATCACCATGCGCAGCCTGCCACGCAACACGCGGCGGATGTCGATCCGGTATTCCACGCGCTTGGCACGCGGCAACACCTGCCCGGTAAACCGGACCTGACCCACGCCCAGCGCGCGCCCCCGCCCGGGCTCACCCAGCCAAGGCAGGAAGAAACCGGCCAGCTGCCACATCGCATCCAGACCCAGGCAACCCGGCATGACCGGATCGTCTGCGAAGTGGCATTCGAAGAACCAAAGGTCCGGGCGCAGGTCGAGTTCGGCGTGGATTTCGCCCTTGCCGTAGGCGCCGCCCGCGTCCGCGACGCGGGTGATGCGATCGAACATCAGCATCGGCGGCGACGGCAGGCGCGCGTTGCCCGCACCGAACATCTCACCACGGGCGCACGCCAGCAGTTGGCCGCGGTCAAGGGATTCCACGCGGGTCGGCGTGCCCGCAGTGGCCGCTTCAAGACGCGCTGCTTCCGCGCGCTCCGGTTCACGCTCCAACGTTGCTACCTGCATCGACTTGCTCCGCGGTGGGATGTTGCCAGGAACCTCGACACGGGACCGGCCAATCCGGCCGTCGCGACGGACGCGCTGCGATCGCGAAGCCGCCAGCGCCGTGCCATCCCGTGCATCCACCCGCCGGGTGGATTGCGCCGCAAGGATGCCGGCACCCCGGATGGGCGCATTGATCCGCATCAACACGCCGCAAGTTGCGTTCGGGTGACCGGCCGCATCATCGCGACGCGCGATCGCGTCAACCACCAGTGGTGTTGGTGTGCAGCAGGCGGCCTTCGGCATCCAGCACCCGCACGGCGACGGTAACGCCGGTGCGCACGCTTTCCGTGACGACGCAGAAATCCTCGAACTGCGCCAGCGCGCGATCGAGGTGCTGCAGTGAGGCGGCCGCGTCGGCAAGGTGCAGGTCGACCTCCATGGCCGTGACACGCCAGTGCTGCTCGGCGTTGCGCCCCAGCCGCGCGCGCGCCTGGGCCCTGAGCGGGCCGGGGCTGTTGCGAAACTTGCGCAGCGAGAACAGCAGGCTCGCGGTCAGGCAATTGGCAACCGCGACCAGCAGCAGCCGCGCGGGGTTGGGCCCGGCATTGTGGCCCTGGGGCGGCGGCTCGTCAGTGGCGAGATCGTCGAGCGCGGTGCCATTGAAGCGCACGCGAAACTCGAAATCCTCGACTTGCTCGAGACTCACTTCGAAACCAAGTTCATCGCTCACGGGCGCCTCTCGTCCGGTTGCCGAAACCAGCGCGCGGCCCCGCGCCATCCGCGACCATCGTACCCACCTTAGCCCCTGCGCCCGTCGTTCGCGCTTACAGCTCGCACCCGCTCCGTGCGCAAACGCCGGCCTGGCCAGGGCAGGATCCGCGTCAGGGTGTCATCGCCCATGAAATAGTGGTGGAACAGTGCCGCGGCGGCGTGCAACCCGATGAGGTAGTAGCCGAACGTGCCGATGGTTTCGTGGATTTCCTCGAGGTTGCCGCCCAGCGCCTCGTCGGGGCCGATCAACGCCGGCAACTGCAAGCCGAAAAACGGGATCTGCTTGCCCTTGGCGCTCAGCGTCAACCAACCCAGCAGCGGCATCACGATCAGGAACAGGTACAGCGCCACGTGCACCGTCGTCGCCAGCCAGCGCTGCCAGGCGGGCGGCGTCGGTGTGATGGGCGGCACGCGGAACATCAGGCGCAGCACGACCCGGATGCCGACCGTACCGAACACGGTCAGGCCCAGCATGAAGTGCCAGGTCTTCAAGGTCTCGCGTGGATCGCTGCCTTTCGGATACAGCTCGCGCAGCAGGATCGCCGCGTACACCGCCACCAGCAGCAGCAGCGTCAGCCAATGCACGGCGATCGACAAGGCGTCGTAGCGGTCGCGGGTGGTATGCAGGTTCATGGATGTCTCCGTGGGGCGGCGGCGCGCGGCGGTCGGTCAGCCTTATCCGCGGGTTTCAGCAACTCGATGCCGAGCCGCGGCGCCAGCGCCATTTGCGCAGCGCCGCGTTGGCAAACGCGAGGCCGAGGGTCAGCAGCCACATCGCGCGCGCCTCGCGTTCATATGCTGCGTGCGTAGCGTGGCTGCGCGGCTTGCGCTTCGGCGGGCGCATACGCGTCGAACACCAGCGCGACGTTGCGCAGCAGGAAGCGCCCGCGCGGCGTCACGCGCAACACACGTGGGTCCAGCTCCACCAACCCGTCGTCCACGAGGCGCTGCATGGCCGCAAGCTCGGCCGCGAAATAGTCGGCGAACACCATG
>JAICHS010000284.1 GCA_025924775.1 Rhodanobacteraceae bacterium | reverse complement strand
CCCAGGTGATCCTGCAGGCCGCGCGCCGCCATGTTGGCGAGCGTGAGATGCGCCATCCGGGTGGCAGCGGGGTTCATGCCACCGATATCCAGCAGCCATTCCAATTCCGTCGCGCGCGGAAACTTGGGCGCGCCCGTGTATCCGCCAAATCGGGAATCGAAGCGCGCGGCGATGCGCTGCAGCGCGGTCGCCTGCACGGCGTCGGGCTCGGCCGCCGGTTCGGAAGACTCGACGTGCGCGTGCTGCAGCCAGTCGCGGAGTTGGCCTGCTTGCGCACGCAGCTCACCGCGATGGTCGTCGAAGTATGCGCGCACGCGTTGCAGCACTTCGGGAAAGCCGGGCAATCCATGGCGCGGCGACGGCGGAAAATACGTGCCGATATAAAACGGCGAGAGATCCTGCGGATCGAGGAACGCCGTCAAGGGCCAGCCGCCGCCGCGGCCGCTGAGCGCCTGGTGCGCGAGCTGGTATGCGCGGTCGATGTCGGGGCGTTCCTCGCGATCCAGCTTGATGTTCACGAACGCGTGATTCATCGCCGCGGCGATGTCCGGATTCTCGAAGCACTCGTGCGCCATCACATGGCACCAGTGGCAGGCGCTGTAGCCAACCGAAAGCAGGATGGGCGTGTCGGTGTCGCGCGCCTGGGCGAGCGTTGCATCGTCCCATGGCTGCCAGTGCACCGGGTTGTCCGCGTGCTGGCGGAGGTAGGGACTGGATGCGCCGGCCAGCCGATTGCGCGCGAAATCGTCGTTGCTCATGGCGTCATGCTAGCGCGCTGCAAAAAAGAAGCCCGGCTTGCGCCGGGCTTTGTTTGCTTCATGAAACGTTTTGCGCCGTTATTTCGCAGGCACCGCATTGCCGGCGCCGATGTATTTGCCGAGGAACGGCACGATCACGTTCCACAGTTCCTCGTTGTGGGCTTCGCTGGCGAAGCCATGCAGTTCCTTGGGCTCGGCCAGCCACTCGTAGGGCTTGTTGGCCTTGTCGAGGTACGAGCGCAAATCGGTGGCGTTCTGGTAAGGCACGCGTGGATCGTCCTTGCCGTGCGCGATCAGCACCGGCACATTGAACTTGTCCATCATGCTGACGGGCGAGATCGCGTAGGCGTCTTCGCGCGTGCCGATGGCTTCGTCGAAGTAGGTGCGGCCGAGCTTTATCCGGCGCGTGTCGCTCTTGTCCATGCCGATGCGCCAGTCGTACACGCCGGCATAATCGATCGCGCACTTGTACAACTTGGGTGCGAGGATCGGCTGCATCAGCGACGAATAGCCGCCGAAGCTGCCACCGAACACGCAGATGCGATCGGGATCGACATAACCCTGCGCGATGGCCCACCGGACGCCGTCGATCAGATCATCCTGGATGCCTGAGGCGAACTGCTTGTAGCCCGAACGCTGGAAGTTGTAGCCGGCGCCCGCCGGAACCGCGATAGTTGACCTGCAGCGTGGCATAGCCGCGATTGGCAAGCAGCGCCGCCCACGGATCGTAGAACCAATGATCCGACGGGCCAATCGGACCGCCATGCGGAATCAGCACCAGCGGCAGATTCTTCTGGCTGCCGCCGTTCGGCAGCGTCAGGTAAGCGGCCAGCTCGAAGCCGGCGCGGTCCTTGAAATGGATCGGCATGCGCGCGGGCATGTCGGCCGGCTTGATCCATGGCAGCAGTTGGTACAGCGGGCGCGCATGCATGCCGTTTCGCTCGAACAAGGCGTAGTCGCCCGGATTGCGGTCGCTCCTGATGCTGATCAACAGGATTTCGCCGTCCGTACTGGCGCCGTCCATCGACACGAAGTCGCTGGGCTGGCCCGACGCCAGCGCGCGCATGATCTGCGCGTAGGTATCGTTGTTGAGGTACTTCACCGTGGGGCGTCCGCCGGAACCGAAGACGGCGGCGATCGGCACGCCGCTTTCGGGGTTCCACATCACGTCGGTAACGGACGAGAACGGATCGGAGGCCAGCACCTCGCGGTCGCTGCCGTCGAGGTTGCAGGAAATCAGCGCGTCGGGGCCGCCGTCCATGCTCGACAAGGCATACAGCAGCTTGCCGTCGCGGCTGATCGCCAGCGGTTCGAAGGACTTGCCGATGGTCGTCGCCGGCATTGGGGTCCACGTTTTGCCGTCGGTGCTGGAAAAGCCGACGGTGTCCATGTGGTTGTCCAAGCCGACCGCGATGCGTGCAACATTGTCGTGCTGCAGGATTTGCATGTCGCCGTGGCGGATCTCGGCGATCCTGATCGCGTGTCCGCTGTCGGCGTCAACGTTGTACAGCGAGGTCGTGCCGTCTTGCCAGGTGTCGCCCTCCGATCCACCGGACATCTGGCTCAGGCCGATGTAGAAGTGGCCGTTGCGCTTGTGCGGAATGCCGGCGATCGATGGCCACCCTTGCGGGATGTCGAGCGAGTTGACGCTCGAGAACCTGCCGCCGCGATGATGCAGGCTGTACAGGGATTTCTTGTGCGAGCCGTCGTAGTCGACTGCGATGATGTCGCCCGTGGCGGACGGCTCCACCAGTGTGCCGGTTTCGTGCGCCAGCCCCATGATCAAGCGGGTATTGCTGACCCAGTGCACGTTGTAGGGCATGTATCTGGGTGCCATGTCGAGGCGGCTGACCGGCTTCAGATCAGGCAGTTGCAGCACTGCAAGCTGGAAGTCGGCGTCGGTGCTGTCGGTGTTCTCGTTGAGCACCACCGCGAGGTATTTGCCATCCGGCGAAATCACCGGATTGGTCAGCGTCGGGTGTTTGACGAAATCGGACACCGGCAATTCCGCCGCGCCCGCAGCAGCGCAGAACAGAGTGCTGGCTATCAACAGCCAGCAGGGAAGACGTGGCAGACGCATCATTGATCCCCTTTTGGAAAATCCCCGCCCTGAAGAAAGTATGCCAGCCGCGGCCATGCCATGCCATGCACGCGGCTTGTGGAAATCCGCGTTGATGCGATAGCGTGTCGGGCTGACCTCGCAGGATTGCCCCTTGAACCAGCCCGTCGAATACCCCGCGTTGTACCTGAAGCGCGGCGAGGACGCACGCTTGCGTGCGGGACACTTGTGGGTGTTTTCGAACGAAGTCGATGTGGCGCGTTCGCCGCTGACGGATTTCCAGCCGGGCGATGCGTGTGTGGTCGTCGCGTCCAACGACAAGCCCCTCGGCGTCGGCTACGTCAATCCGCGTTCGTTGATCTGCGCGCGGCTGGTAGCGCGCGGCATCGACCATCCGCTGGACGCCTCGCTGTTGGCGCACCGGCTGCAGGTCGCGCTGGCGCTGCGCGAGCGATTGCACGCGGAACCGTTTTACAGATTGCTCTACGGCGAATCCGATGGGGTGCCGGGCCTGACGCTGGACCGCTTCGACAACGTGATCGTGGCGCAGGCCACCACGGCCGGCATCGAACGCCTGAAGCCGCAGGTCGAGGCGGCGGTGCAGAAAATCATCAAGCCGCGCGCACTGATATGGAAGAATGACGCGGGCGTCCGCGCGCTGGAAGGCCTGATGGATTACGCCGATGTCGGTTTCGGCGATCCGCCGGGGGCCTTGCGCGTGCGCGAAGGCGGCGTGGGGTTCGCGGTGGATGCGATCGGTGGCCAGAAGACCGGCTGGTTCTACGACCAGCGCACCAACCGCGAT
>JAICHS010000283.1 GCA_025924775.1 Rhodanobacteraceae bacterium | reverse complement strand
GAAACCGTGGCCTTCGGCGTGATCCTGGCGCTGGCCCGCAAGGGCTTCGAATGCGAGATGATCGACGACCTGAAGGGCCTCAACCACCGCTCGCCGTGGATGGCCGGCATGATGGCCATCTCGATGTTCTCGCTGGCCGGCATCCCGCCGCTGTGGGGCTTCGCTGCCAAGGTGCTGGTGCTGAAGGCCGCGATCGACGGCGGCATGCTGTGGCTGGCCATCATCGCGATCATCTGCGCGATCATCGGCTTGTTCTATTACCTGCGCATCGTCAAGGTGATGTACTTCGACGCGCCGGTCGCAGGCACCGAACCGTTGGTGGCCAAGCCGGACCTCGCGATGCGCTGGCTGCTGTCGGTCAACGCGCTGGGCCTGATCGCGATGATCGGCCTGTCGGGCGTCTTCTACAGCTGGTGCCTGGCCGCGTTCGGCGCCTGAGCGCGACGCCGCGCGCCGGCTTCCGGCTGTCGCGGCAAAACCCGCTGGGTGCGTTGCGCTAAAGCGCAAGCCGGTGGATGACCTGGGCTGGGTCAGCAGGATCGCGTTCGCGCGTGAACCCCAGGTCGCGCGCCAACTTCTGCATCCGTACATTGCCGCGCGCGTCGATCGAGAACATCGAGTGGATGCCCCGTCGGCGCGCAATGTCGATGAGGTCGCGCATCAATATCGTTCCCAGGCCCTTGCCTTGCCACGCGTCGGCGACGGTGACCGCGCACTCGCACGACTCGCCATCCGGCGCGAGGCTGTAGCGGCTGACGCCGACCGCGTGGGTGATGCCGCCTTCGTTCGACAGGGCAATGAACGCCATGTCACGACGGAAGTCCAGTTGTGTCAGCTTGCGGATGAGCGCCTCGCCGGGTTCGCGGATCTGGCCCAGGACGCGCATTCCGCGTGACTCCGGGCTCAGCTTGCGGATGAACTGGCGGTCCAGTTCCGCGTCGTCCCCACGCAGCACGCGAATGGTTACTTCGCTGCCGTCGGCCAGGTTCACCACCGACTCCGGGATGTCCGCGGGCGGCGCCATCGCGACGACGTCGCCGTGCAAGGATGGGCCCGCCGGGGAAGCGGCGGGGCCGACGGTCCGGTTGCCTGCGTGGGTCATGGCTCATGGGCCTCTGGGGTCGTTGCAAGTCGAGCATGGCCCACGCCACGAGCCGGCCGTTGACCAGGGTCAACGGTTTTGCACATCGGCCGCGACGGACAGCGTGCTTCGATCCTGCGCGCGGGGCCCGCGTTCAACCGCCGGAGGACAAGCCCAGCGCGCGAGACGTGCCGCGCGCGATTGCAGCTTCCTCGTCGGTTGGAATCATGAACACGCAAACGGCCGCGGTATCCGTGCTTATGCACTGCGCATGGCGCAGGTTGGCATCGCTGTCCAGCGCGACGCCCAGCCAGCGCAGCCGCTCGCAGATGCGGCGGCGGGTTGCGGCGGAATGCTCTCCGATGCCGCCGGTGAACACCAGCGCATCCAGGCCGTCGAGCATGACGCACTGGCTCGCGATGGCCGCCGCGGCGCGCTCGGCGAACATGTCCAGCGCCTCGTGCGCGCGCGGATCACCGCTGGCTTCCAGTACACGCACGTCGCCGCTGATGCCCGACACGCCCAACAGGCCAGAGCGGTTGTAGAGCAGGTCCGATACATCCTGCGCGCTCATCCCACGGTGCTGTTGCAGGTATAGCAGCACGCCGGGATCGAGCGCGCCGCAGCGGGTGGCCATCATCAGGCCATCGAGCGGCGTGAAGCCCATGGATGTGGAAACGCTGCGCAGGTCGCACATCGCGCATAGGCTGGCGCCGTGGCCCAGGTGGGCCACCACGACCTTGCCGTGGGCGCGTGCGCCGGCAATCTCCGGCAGTGCGCCCGCAATGTATTCGTATGAAAGTCCGTGAAAGCCGATCCGCACGATACCCGCCTCGCCCAGTTCGCGCGGCAGGGCGAACCAGCGGGAAAGCTTGGCCTGGGTGTGGTGGAACGCCGTGTCGAAACAGGCGACCTGTGGCACCTGTGGGAGCAGGTCCTGCATGCCGCGGATCGCCGCGAGCGCAATTGGCTGGTGCAGGGGCGCGAGCGGGGCCAGGGCTTCCAGTTCGGCAAGCACCCGCGCGTCGATCCGTACGGGGGCGTCAAAACGCGTGCCACCATGCACCACTCGGTGGCCCACCGCGGTGATCTGCAAGGCCGGTTCGCGCTGGTGCAGTTCACCCAACAGCCAGGCGATGGCCTCGCGGATGTCCGACGACCCCGGTGCCGCGGGTGCGGTCGAAGGCAATGGATCCGCGGCGGACGTGAAGGTCGCCTGCGCGGCGGGCCCGAGGTCGGTGATGCCGCCGTGCGCGATGGGGAAGAGGCGTGTGGTTTCGAACGCCGCCAGCTTGATGCTGGACGATCCGATGTTGAGTGCGAGGATCCCTTCGCTCATAGCGCGGTGGCCGGGGCGCCACCGACAAGCAGGCGCGCGAGCGCGCAGGACACCACCCGTGAGCGTGTGCCGTCGGAACGGCTGGTCAATGCAATCGGCACGCGCGCACCCAGCGCGATGCCGGCGGAGGCCGCGCCGGACAGGTAAATCATCTGCTTAGCCAGCATGTTGCCAGTCAGCAGGTCCGGCACCACCAGGATGTCGGCGTGTCCGGCCACCGATGAGTCGATGCCCTTGGTCGCAGCGGCCGCGACCGACACCGCGTTGTCGAACGCAAGCGGTCCTTCCAGCATGCCCCCGACAATCTGGCCCCGGTCAGCCATCTTGCACAACGCCGCGGCGTCGATGGTGGACACAATGCGCGCGTTCACGGTTTCGACGGCCGAAAGGATCGCAACCCGCGGTGTCGCGATCCCGACCGCGCGAGCGAGGTCGATCGCGTTCTGGACGATGTCGCGCTTGGCGTCGACGTCAGGGTTGATGTTGATGCCGCCGTCGGTCAGGAACAACAGCTTGGGGTAACTCGGAACATCCAGTGCGAACACGTGGCTGACACGCCGTTCGGTACGCATTCCGCGTTCGCGATCCACCACTTCGGCCATCAACTCGCCGGTATGCAGGGCGCCTTTCAGCAACGCCGACACGCGACCGGAGCGCGCCAGTGCGACGGCGCGCGTGGCCGCGGCGTGGCTGTGCGGGACATCTTCGACCACGAGGCTGTCGATGGAGACCCCGACGGTCGCGGCGCTGGCAAGTACCTTGTGCCGCGGCCCGACCAGTACCGGCTCGATCAGGCCGAGCCGGGCAGCTTCCAGGGCGCCCTGCAGTGACAACGCGTCGCACGGGTGCACCACCGCGAACGGCAACGGGCCCAGCGCCGCAGCTTTGGTCACCAGTGTGTCGAAAGACGAACGGCGGGGTTCAATGGTCGTGGCCAAGCCTGTGGTCCTTGCATGGATCGCGGTCATCCTGCGGGATCCGCGTGCATCCGCGTTGACCGAGGTCAACTTCGCTTGGGGCTGCCGTGCCTTGATCGTGCCGCGCTGTGGTGCGGCGCGGCGTCGGGTGGATGCAGCCCCAACAGCGGATAGTCGATGGGCTCGTCCAGCCATGGCTGCAACGCAGCCCGCATCGCGGTCTGCGCCGTCCATGGCAAGTCAGCCAGCGTCTGGGGCGCCCCGTCGCGACACTCGTCGTTGGCGCGCAGGATGTTCAGCGCGTAGCCGGG
>JAICHS010000282.1 GCA_025924775.1 Rhodanobacteraceae bacterium | reverse complement strand
CGCGCCGCACGTCATCAAGCTCAACGAAGGCGCGCAGGGCAGCGGGGTGGTGCTGGCGGAAAAGGCCGCGGCCTCGCAAAGCGTGATCGAAGCCTTCCGCGGCTTGTACGCCAACTTCCTGGTGCAGGAATTCGTGCGCGAAGCGAACGGGCGCGACATCCGGTGCTTCGTGGTGGACGATCATGTAGTTGCGGCGATGGAGCGCGCCGCGATGGACGGCGATTTCCGCGCCAATCTGCATCGCGGCGGCACCGGCAGCCCGGTGAAACTGAGCGTCGCGGAGCGTCGCATTGCACTGCGCGCTGCCAAGGTGCTCGGCTTGGGTATCGCTGGCGTGGATCTGCTGCGCTCCGCGCGCGGTCCGCTGGTGCTGGAAGTGAATGCCTCACCAGGGCTGGAAGGTATCGAAACGGTGACGGGCGTGGATGTGGCGGATGCGGTGATTCGCCATCTGGAAAAAGCGGCAGTGATGCAATAAACCACTCTCCATCTCCACGAGGACGATAGTACGAAGATAATCGTTGACAAGGTTCGGGAAGGGGAGATAGCATGACGTTGGCCGCGCCGCCGAGGCGCGAAATCGTGAATTTTTGGGGAAAAAAATGAAAGCATCCAATCGATTGGTTCTCTCGCTCGCGATCGGCGCGCTCATCCTGCAAGGTTGTGCGGAAACGGGTGGGACCCGGCCGGATATGGCACAGGTAGCAAGCACTCGCACACAGACAACGGCACCTTCCGCGCCTGTTTCAAAACCGGCGGAGGCAGCCATTCCCGAGAATGAAGGCAAGCCGGTCATCGCGGCCGATACCAAGGACAACTTCGACGCAGTGGCCGCAGCGGTCCGGCAGGAGATGCAGTCGGGCGGACGATTCTCTTTTGTCAGCAAGGCAGGCCGCGGAACCGTCGACTCCAAGTTGAACGACATGGCCGCCTTGTTCGATCAATTCGGCAGTGTGGAGAAGATGAATCCGACGGCGCGGGAGAGGCTGCTGGGAGATCAGAATTCCATCAACGAGGTTCTTGCCCGCTACGATGGCAATCGCCGGGTTTGCTGGCAGGAAACGCCCGTCGGAACCCATTTCCCCAAGACGGTTTGTCGCACGATGGCAGAAATTCAGAATCAGAAGGTACATTCCAATCAAGCCATGGAACGTATGCGACAAATTCAACAACAACAGAGTCCAACGCCGGGGGTCGGCCCCGGGGGCCCCGGGCATTGAAAATGATGTGCCAAGGATCGCTTGGATTCAGGCGTGGCGGTGGCGATTACCCCACAGGCAACCACATGTTGGTGTTGTGCGGTTCCACCTTTCAAGTGTCGCAAGCCTGATGTAGATTCATCGAGCAGACGATTGGCTGTCGGAGCCAAGCAGATGAACAGTCCCAAGCCGACGTTGCCTCGTCCCACCGAGGCCGAGCTCGAAATCCTGCAGGTACTGTGGGAACACGGCGCCTGCACGGTTCGTGACGTGCACGAGGTTCTGCACCGGCGTGGCGGCACGGGTTATACGACCGCACTGAAAATGCTGCAGATCATGCTCGACAAGGGATTGGTCGAGCGCGACGAGTCGCAGCGCGCGCACGTCTACCGCGCAGTGGTCAGCAAGGAACGCACCCAGAAGAAATTCCTGTCCGACATGCTGCAACGCGTGTTCGATGGCTCGCCTTCGCGGCTGGTGCTGCAGGCGCTGGGTGACCACAAGGCGAGCCGCGGAGAGTTGCAGGAAATCCGCACGTTGTTGAACCGCCTCGACAAGGATGCGGAGAAATGAACGTGCTGACAGCGCTCTCGGTCGGCGTGTCGGCACTGGGCTGGTGTCTCCTGCATTTCGTCTGGCAGGCAGCCGTCATTGGCGCGGCTTATGCCTTGGCGCGTGCGGTGCTGCCTCGCGGCAATCCGCGTTACCTGGCGGCGATGCTCGCGCTGATCGCGATGGCGGCATGTCCGATCGCGACCGGCGTGCATGAGCTCTTCCTTGCCGAGGCGCCGGTGGAGCTTGGGGGTGTGACGGTGACGGCGGTTGCTGCGGCGGCATCCCCATCCGCGGCGACGACGTCATCCTGGCGGGTGCTGCTCGGGGCATTGTTGCCGTGGTTGGTGCTGGCGTGGGCGATCGGTGCCGGCGTGCTCGGCGCGCGGGTGTACCGGCAATGGCGTGGCTTGCGCAGGATGCTGGGGGCGGCGGAGCAACTACCCGAATGGCAAACGCGTGCACGGCAATTCGCGGATCGCCTTGGTTTGCGGCGGATGGTGCCGGTGCTGGCGAGCGTGCGGGTGGCGACCCCGACCCTGGTCGGTTGGGTAAAACCCGTGGTGGTGCTGCCGCTGGCGGTGCTCGCACGCATGCCGCCCGAGCAAATCGATATGGTGTTGGCGCACGAGCTGGCACATCTCAAGCGCCTGGACCACATCGCCAACCTGTTTCAGGTGGTGCTGGAGACCCTGTTCTTTTATCACCCCGCCGTGCATTGGGTTTCGCGCGAGGCGCGCAACGAGCGGGAGTTGTGTTGCGATGCGTTGGCCCTGCGTGTTACAGGCGGAGAACGCCGCGACTTTGTAGCGGCGTTGGCGGGACTGGAGGATTTTCGCGCCGGACATGCTGACCTGGCCTTGGCCGCCAGCGGCGGGGTCTTGGTGGAGCGTGCGTGGTTCATTGCGGGCGGCGCACCACAGCGCCGGCCGCTCCATCTGCGTGGCAATATCATCGTGGCTGTATCCATTGCTCTCGTTTTGGGGCTGGGCGGCATAGGGTGGCGGGAGCTTGCATGGGAGCAGCGCGCCGAGGCCATGGTCGCGGCCAACGACGCTTCAGTAATGCAACAGGTTCGGCAGGACGCAGTGCATCCGCTCACGTTATTGCCGTTGCCTTCGGGGCTTTCCGGTTTGCATTTGCTGCATGAGGCTCCTGCAGTGGCCCCCGTTCCCGCCACCGTCGAGGCTGTTGCAGCGCCGGAGATTCGTGTCGCACGGGTTACGGTTACGCTGCCTGCGTGGACGTTTGCAGATATCCAGACACACATTGCGCCTATTGCCACGCCGTCTGCCAAACCGTTGTCCGCGCCGACCACCGCGCCGCGGGTATTGCGTGCGGTGCGGCCGGTGTACCCTTCGCAAGCCTTGATCGCGGGCATGCAGGGACAGGTGGTCGTCGAATTCGCGTTGGATGGGGCAGGTGTGCCGCGAGATCTGGAAATCGTGAGCGCAAGTTCCAGTCAATTCGATGCGGCTGCCTTGCAGGCAATGACGAACTGGCGGTTCGCGCCACCTGCGATACCCGATCGGCGTTACCGCCAGGCCTTCACGTTCCGGCTCGGGACAGATGTCACCGATGATTCGGCGGCGGCTCAGGCATGCATGGTTACGACAGGTACGCATATCTGCCGGCGTGTGTCCGGTACCGATTCGGGCGTGCAGGTACTGCGGCCGAATGGCTGAATGCGCGGCCGCGGCTACAGCGCGATTGCGCGTTTCTCGCTAAGCTTGCGCCATGGCGCACGAATGCGCGTTAGCCGGGACATGCCATGCGCGTGCTGGTGATCGAAGACAACAACGACATCGCCACCAATATCGGTGATTACCTCGAGGATCGCGGCCACGTGGTCGATTTCGCCGGCGACGGCGTCACCGGCCTGCACTTGGCCGTGGTCAACGACTTCG
>JAICHS010000281.1 GCA_025924775.1 Rhodanobacteraceae bacterium | reverse complement strand
TCGCCCATCAGCGCCGTAATCGATCGTGCGATGGATACGGCCCAGGCCAAGCTCGCCAGCGGCAACCTCGACATTTCGAATGGCGACTTCCGGCCGCGCGCAGCGATCACGCCGCAGGGCGACTTGCTGATCGGCGGCAAGCCCGTACCGCTGTCGGCGGCACAGCGCCAGGAAGTGCTGGCCTATCGCGCCCGGCTGGTCGCGATCGCACAGCAAGGCATCGCGGTCGGCAGGCAAGGCGCCACGCTGGGTGTCAACGCGGCCAGCGAGGCGATCGCCGGCGCGCTCTCGGGCCAGTCGGAACAGCAGATCCGCCAACGTGTGGAAGCGCAAACCTCCGGCATCCGCGCGGCTGCCGCGAAAATCTGCGATGGCTTGCCCGCGCTGATGGCCAGCCAGCAAAAGCTGGCCGCCGACGTGCCTGCATTCCGCCCCTACGCCACCACGACGCAACACGACATCGACGATTGCCGCAACGACGCCACCCGCGCCCAGGCCCAACAGTCAACACGGGACCGGATCCGCGGCCACATCCGCTCCGGGGTCCAGGGCGTGACGCAGAGCACCGGGCTGGCATCCCGACGCACTTCGGAAGCCACCGGGGCGGCGCCGGCAGGCAGCACGGGCAAGCACTGATTCGCAGGCAGGGCGCGGCGCATGTCGCTGGACGCGTCGGCCGCAGTCGCCACCCGCTTCACAAGAACCGGCTCCCGTGCCAGCCCCCCTGTCCGGGCTGCACGGGATGAGGCGCCCTGCCTTTACTTGCCGCCGTGGATGCCACCCTTCGTCAAGGCGACGGGATCCAGCAGCTTCTTCAGCTCGGCCCTCGACATGCCGGTGGTTTCAAGCGCCACGTCCAGGATCGGCCGGTGCTGCTTGTAGGCCTGCTTGGCGGTCTTGGCGCCCTTCTCGTAACCGATCACCGGATTCAACGCCGTCACCAGGATCGGATTCAGCGCCAGCGCTTCGTTGACGCGCGCCTTGTTGACCTTGAACCCGGCAATGGCCTTGTCGGCCAGCAGGCGCGAGGCATTGGCCAGGATCACGATCGACTGCAGCAGGTTGTACGCGATCATCGGCAGCATCACGTTCAACTGGAAGTTGCCCGCCTGCCCGCCCAGCGTGATCGCGGCATCGTTGCCGATCACCTGCGCGCACACCATCACCATGGCCTCGGGGATCACCGGATTGATCTTGCCGGGCATGATCGACGAGCCGGGCTGCAGCGCGACCAGTTCGATTTCGCCCAAGCCAGCCAACGGGCCGGAATTCATCCAGCGCAAGTCGTTGGAAATCTTCATCAGCGCGCAGGCCAGCGCCTTCAGCTGTCCCGACAGTTCCACCGCGGCATCGGCCGACGCCAGGCCTTCAAAGAAATTGCCGAGCGGGGCGAAGCGCACGCCGCTGGCGCGGGACAATTCGCTGCAGAACGTTTTCGAGAACTTCGGATCGGCGTTGATGCCGGTGCCAACCGCGGTGCCGCCCTGCGGCAACTGGCGCACGCGCTTCAAGGTGTCCTCGATGCGCGCGATGCCCGACACAACCTGCGCCGACCAACCGGAAAGCTCTTGCCCGAAGGTAACCGGCATCGCGTCCATCAAATGCGTGCGGCCGGTCTTGGCCACGTTCTTCAGTTCGCGCGCGCGCCTGTCGATGGTCTTGCGCAACAGCTGCAGGGCCGGCAGCAACTGCTCTTGCGTGGCGAGCGCCGCACTGACGCGGATCGCGGTCGGGATGGTGTCGTTGGAGCTCTGCCCGTAATTGACGTGGTCGTTGGGATGGATCTTCACCCTGCCGCTGGCCGAGGCAACGTGCGCGATCACCTCGTTGGCGTTCATGTTGGTGGAGGTGCCGGAACCCGTCTGGAAAATGTCGATGGGAAACTGCGCATCAAACTCGCCATCCGCCACACGCTGCGCGGCCTTGCGGATCGCCGTCGCCTGCACCGACGACAGGTGGCCCAGCTTGAGGTTGGCGTCGGCCGCGGCCACCTTGATCAGGCCCAGCGCACGGATGAACTCACGCGGCAGCGTCAGCCCGGAAATCGGAAAATTGTCCTTGGCGCGCTGGGTCTGCGCGCCCCACAGCGCATCGGCAGGAACCTGCAAATCGCCCATGCTGTCGTGCTCGATCCGGAACTGGCTCATGCTTGCCTTCGAAGTGGTGAATGCAGCCGCGAATTATAGCGTGCGGCGCCTGGCGCCCCGCCGTCCCACCTTGGCCAAATGCTAGAATCCAAGGCCTTTTGCTGCCCGCGTCGCAATGCTTTCCAACCTGGCATACGTCGCAGCGGCCCTGCTGCTGGTCCTGCTGAACGGCTTCTTCGTCGCGGCCGAGTTCGCACTGGTCAAGCTGCGTCGCACCCAGGCGGCGACCCTGGCGCAATCGCACGGCTGGCGCGGCCGCCTGCTCGACCGCGTGCACCACCACCTCGATACCTACCTGTCCGCCTGCCAGCTGGGCATCACGCTGGCGTCCCTGGCACTCGGCTGGATCGGCGAGCCGGCGTTCGCGCACCTGATCGAGCCCGTGTGCCGGCGCTTCGGCATCGGCGCGGAAACCACGCAGGCGATTTCCTTCGCGGTCGCATTCACGCTGATCTCGTACCTGCACATCGTGCTGGGCGAACTGGCGCCCAAATCGCTGGCCATCCGCAAACCCACGGCGCTGTCGCTGTGGACCGCGGCGCCGCTGTACGCCTTCTACTGGCTGATGTACCCGGCGATCTGGCTGCTCAACGCCAGCGCCAACGGCATGTTGCGCGCGTTCGGCCTCGAGGCGGGCCAACACGGCGAGGAAGCGCACTACACGCGCGAGGAACTGCGACTGATCGTCCACGCCAAGCGCGCGACCCGCGGCGGTGAGGAGTACACGATGGTGCAGCACGCGCTCGACTTGCCGGAGCTGGTGGTCGGCGACGTGATGCGCACGCGCGACCAGCTGCACAGTCTGGAGGATGGCATGGACCGCGCGGCGGTGCTGGCCGAGTTCGCCCGGTCGCACTTCAGTCGCTACCCGTGGTTCGCGGGCGGCGACAAGGTGCGTGGCGTCCTGCACATGAAGGACGTGCTGCGCGCGCTGGCCGAGGGCAAGGACGCATCCGACCCATCGCAGCTGCTGCGCGCGCCCATCCTGCTGCCGCTGAACACCCCGGTGCTGGACGTGCTGAAGCGCTTTCGTGCCGGCGGTACGCACCTCGCGCTGGGGGTGGAGGATTCGGGCCGCATCGCGGGCTTCTTCACGCTGGAAGACGTGCTGGAGGTCGTGGTCGGCGACATCGAGGACGAACCCACGCGCGGCGGCGGCGCCCGGCGGGTCGCGGCCGACGGCAGCTTCAGCGTCGCGGGGGGCACGCCGATCTACCGCATCGAACGCGCGCTGGATCGCGGCATCGAAGCACCGGACGACGTGAACTCCATCGGCGGGCTTATCATCCACACGCTGGAACGCCTGCCGATCGAAGGTGAAATCCTGGCGTTCGACGGCTTCGACCTTGTGGTGCGCGCGATGCAAGGTCCGCGCATCGTGAGCGTCCTGGTCCGGCCCCATCCCGCAGCATCCAAGGAACCATCATGAGCCTCCCCCTCACTGCCCTGTCGCCACTGGACGGCCGCTACGCCTCCAAGGTGGACGCGCTGCGGCCGATCTTCAGTGAATACGGGTTGATGCACCGGCGCGTCC
>JAICHS010000280.1 GCA_025924775.1 Rhodanobacteraceae bacterium | reverse complement strand
GCCGAATCATCAACGTTGCCCATGTCCGTTGCGTCCGCCAATTCCAAGCCCGTCGCCGCCCGCGTGCCGTGGTTCGGCTTGGCCTTGTTGGTATGCGCGGTACTGGCGCTCGCCGGCGGCATCACGCATCGGCATGGCCTGAGCCTTGCGGCGGCGCTGCTTCTGCTGGCGGCGTGGCTGCCGCGGGCATGGCGCCAACACAGTATGGCCGCGCTGGGTGCGTGGCTGGCGCTGCTGGTGTTGCTGCTGGTGCCGTCCGCGTTCGGGCGCGCTGAACTGGCGTTGATGGCATTGCCGGTGGTGTTCATGGGTGCGATCGCGTGGATATTTGGGCGTACCCTCGTGCGCGGCCGCGAGCCACTGGTGTCGCGGTTCGTGCGTGTGATCGAGGGCGAGGCGCGCCTGGCCCTGCCCGGCGTGCGCGACTACACCCGCGGCGTCACCGTGTTCTGGACGCTCCTGCTGGGGGCGCTGTCGGGGCTGTCGTTGCTGATCGCGCTGCTGGCGGTGCCCGGCGGCTGGCTTGCGACCTTCGGGCTGGTGCCACGCGTGCGCGTGCCAGGATCATTGCTGGCCTGGTATCCCGAGGCCGGATGCTGGGCTTTGCTGGTGGCTGCGTTCGTGGGCGAATACCTGTTCCGGCGCTGGTACCTGCGCGACATTGCGCATCCCGGCATGAAGCGTTTCGTGATCCAGATCGTGCGGCGTTGGCCGATGTTGCTGCGCGACGCGGGTGGCCCGGCGTGACGGCGTCGCACTCGGTGCCGTTGTGCATTGCGCCCGATCACCCCGCGCTGGCGGGGCACTTCCCGGGCCGTCCGGTGGTGCCGGGCGTGGTGCTGCTGCAACGCGTCGCGACGGCGTGGAAGGCGTGGCGCGGCATGGCGGTCGGGCAGTTGGACGCCAAGTTCATCCAACCGTTGCTGCCCGGAGAGGCGGCAACGATTGTGTTGCGCGAGGATGGAGACCATGCGCGCTTCGAAGTTGCGCGCGCGGATGGACAGTCGCTCGCGCGTGGCACGCTGGCACCCGTGCGCGGGCGTGCATGAGCACCAGGGGAGAACGCATGCACGATCACCGGTGGCGCCCATGAGTGCCCAGGTCCGGATGGACGCGGCTGGCGAGCCATTGCCGAGCGGGCACTGGCTGGAGCGTCCCGAGGCGGGCGGCTGGTTTGCGATCTGGTTGATCCGTTTCGTCGCACTGCATTTCGGGCGCGCCTTTGCGCGCGTGTTCCTGTATCCGATCACCTTGTATTTCTTCTTCCGGCGTGGTCCCGAGCGACGCGCTTCGTGGGATTATTTCCGGCGTCTGTCCGGCCGGCCCGGCAATGCTTGGCAGGTGATGCACCTGATCCACGCCTATGCCGCGACGATCCTGGACCGGGTGTTCCTGCTGGCGCGCGGCATCGACGGATTCGAGGTCAACATGCGCGGCGTGGAGGAGCTGCATCGGCGCGTGGCGCAGGGCCGCGGCGTGCTGCTGTTGGGCGCGCACGTCGGCAGTTTCGAGGTGCTGCGGGTGTTGGCGACGCGCGCGCCGCAATACCAGCTCAAGCTGGTGATGGACAAAAGCAAGACGCCGGCGCTGACGGCCCTGCTGGAAGCGCTGGCGCCGGAGTTGTCCGGCAGCGTCATCGATACCGCGCGCGGCGGCACCGACATCGTGCTGGCACTGTCCGAGGCCGCGCGCACCGGTGCGATGATCACGCTGCTGGGCGATCGCGGCCGCCCGCACGAGCTGATGCGCGAGGTGCCGTTCCTCGGCGCCGACGCGGCGTTTCCCGCGGCGCCGTGGCAGATTGCCGCGCTGCTGAAGCTGCCGGTGGTGTTGTGCCTGGGCATGTACCGTGGCGGCAATCGCTACGATCTGGTGTTCGAGCCGCTGGCGGAGCAGGTGGACTTGCCCCGCACCGAGCGCGGCCCGGCGCTGGATGCGTACATCTCGCGCTATGCCGCACGGCTCGAGCAGCACCTGCGCGCGGCGCCCTACAACTGGTTCAACTTCTATGATTTCTGGCAACCGCAAACACTCGTTGACGCGCCCCCGCGACTGGACGCGCAGCTGCACCACGCCCGGGTTGCGTAGGGCGCTGGCCGTGCTGGTGTTGCTGCCCGCGCTGGCTGCGGGCGCGGCCCAGCCTGCGCCGGGGTTGGCGGAGTCGCTGCTGGCCGATTTGGCCAAGACGCCGCCGGTGGCGACGCCGTTCGTGCAGGTGAGCTATCGCGGCGTGCTGGACCGGCCGTTGATCGTGTCGGGGACGCTGCGCTGGCTGGGGGGCGACCGCATGCAGCGCGACATCGCCAAGCCCTTCAAGGAAACCGCGAAGATCGACGCCGGCGAGATTTCAGTGCAACGCGGCGGTGGCGAAGTCCACCGGATGCCGCTGGCGCGTGCGCCGCAGGCCGGCGCGATGCTGGCCGGGTTCCGTGCGCTGTTGGGCGGCGACGTGTCTGCCCTGCAAAAAAACTTCACGCTGGCGGCCGAGGGTGGCCAGTCGCACTGGGTCATCACGCTGGTTCCGCGGACCGACCAGATGCAGCGGCAACTTGGCTCCATCGTCATCGACGGTGGCGGGGACTCCCCGCGTTGCCTGACCCTGACCGACGCCAACGGCGACCGCAGCATCACGCTGGTGGGACAGTTGGCGGAGCAGGGCCTGCGCAGTGCCGCGCCGCTGGAGTCCGCGCTGGCGGCCCGCTGCCGGAATCCATGAATATCCTGCGACGCGGCTGCGCGACGCACCACGTTCCGGCGGCCCGGCTGCAAGGTCGCCCCGCGTGCATCCAAACGGGCCGTCGCCGCCGGTCGCGCCGGCGCCTCGCCAACGGCCGGCATTCGTGGCACCGTGCGAGGTGTCCGGACTCGCGGCACAGACGGGCTGCAGCCAATTCATGAGTCGTACCGCCCGAGTCGCGATTTACCTGGCGTGGCTGGCGCTGATCGTGGCGGTCGGCTGGGGCGTCGCATCGCACCTCAAGATCAGTTCCGACCTGCGCGATTTCGTGCCGCCTGCGCGCTCGCCCGACCAGCAATTGCTGCTGGACGAAATCGGCAAGGGCCCCGGTTCACGGTTGCTGCTGCTGGCGATTTCCGGCGTACCGCAGGAGCGGTTGGCAAAATTGTCGCAGGGTCTCGATGAGGCGTTGGCGCACGACCCTGCGTTCGCGCGCGTCGCCAACGGCAGCGGCGATCTTGCGCAGCTTGCCGCGGACCTGCTTCCGTACCGCTACCTGCTGTCGCCAACGCTGGACACCCAGCACCTGGATGCGGCTTATTTGCGCGCGCAACTGGAGCGGCGCGTCGAAGACCTGAGTTCGCCCGCGGCGTCGCTGCTGGAACCGTGGTTGCGGCGCGACCCCACGCTGGAAGTCCTGAAGCTTGCGCGGCTGTGGGCGCCTCCGCGGCAGCCCAGGCTGATCGATGGCGTGTGGTTCTCGAACGAGAACGAAGCCTTGCTGGTGGCGGAAACCCGTGCGGCCGGTTTTGATCCGGGCGCGCAGGCGGCTGCCATTGCCGCGTTGCAAAAGCACTTCAAGGCACTGCCCGGCGCGGCACAGGCCAGGCTGGCGATCAGCGGCCCCGGCTGGTTTGGCGTCCAGGCCAGCCGGCACACCCGCGCCGAGGCCGATCGTTTCGGTGCCATCACCACGCTCGGGTTCGTGTTGCTGCTGCTGCTGGCCT
>JAICHS010000279.1 GCA_025924775.1 Rhodanobacteraceae bacterium | reverse complement strand
GGTAGGCGATCGCGAACAGCCACGCACGCAGCGCGGTGTCATCGCGCCGGCTGTGCCAGCGTGACAGCGCCCGCTCCACAGTGGACTGGACCAGGTCATCGGCGGTCGTGGCATCCCGCGTCAGCCAGCGCGCGAAACGGCGCAACCTCGGCAGCAGTTCACGCAGTTGGGCGTCGATGTCCGGATCAGCCATGGCACGCTGGATTTCGAGCGACGGATCGTTGCATGGTAGACGCCGCAAGCGTCCCGTTATTCCACATGCAATAAAAACGCGTTGCGTGCGTCTTACCTGGAACTGCACGCGCAAGTCACGCGTGTCTGCGGCGGCATCACCACCCCACACAGGCAAAAACCACATGAACCTCAACCACTCCATCCGGGCCGTACGGCAACCACGCCGGTTGGCAGCCCTTTGCACCATCGCATTCGTGCTGGTCCTGGGCGCCGCCTTCAGCGCCGGCGCCGCCGAACCCAAGAATGTGTTCCACGCCCCCGTGTACGTAACGCTGCAAGCCAGCAACGCCGTGGAAAACATGCAAACCGGCCAGGTCTTCGGCAATTTACCCAGCGCCCACTACGACGCGGTCAGTCCCGACGGAAAATACCTGCTCGTCAGCAGTGCAAACTTGCCCAAGGCGTATCTGCTGGACGCGCACAGCGGCAAGCCGCTGGCAACCTTCGACGTGGGTCCCACGCCACAGGGCGTGATCATTGGCCCGGACAGCCGCTGCGGGCTGGCGGTGAGTGCCGGCGACGGCACGGTCACCGTGATCGATCTCAAGACCCGCAAGGCGGTCAGGGCCATCGCGGTCGGCAAGACGCCGCACAACGCGCTGTTCACGGCGGATGGCAAGTTTGCCTACGTCACCCTGCAGGGACAGGGCGCCGTAGCGGTGCTGGACATGCGGACGTTGACAAAGATCGCTGAATTTCCGGTACCCGGCCTCGACCACCCGCACAACCTCGATCTCTCCGCGAACGGAAAGATCCTCTGGATCCGCGGCCTGGTCAGCAAGGTTGCTGCCGTTGATCTCAAAACGCACAAGGTATTGGCGGTGATCCCGGTGGGCCTGGGCCACGCCGGCATCGACGTGATTCCCGGCGGCCGCTACGTGTTCACCGGCGCGATCGCCGATCACGTGGTGGATGTGATCGATCCGGCCACGTTCAAGGTCATCAAGCGCATCGACGTCGGCCAGGGGCCGCACGGCGTACGCACAAGCCGCGATGGACGCCGGGTCTACGTCGGTGTCACGGGTACCCACAAGGTGGCCGTGATCGACACCCGCACGTTGAAAGTGGTTGCGCAGATCCCGACACACGGCAACCTGCCGTTCTGGGTTGCCGTGGCCGGCAATCCCTGAATCACCCGATTGCAGTTGCCGGCCAATTGTGCGGTCAGCGTGCTGGTTCGCGCTGATCGTTCGTCGGCTGTCGGCGTCCTTCCTGGCAGCCCCGTGCAACTGGCCGTCGCGACGGGGCACCAAAGACCGCGCATCGCTTCGGGCGGAATCAATACCCCGCCGCGGCGCCTGCCGGATAACGTGGGTCGTTGACACTTTCCAGCTCACCGTTCGCGGAGTTCACCACGATCGCGGCGATATCGCCCATTTGTCGTACCGGGTGGATCTTGTAACCCATCGCCTCCAGCGCGGCCTGCACGCTCGGCGTGAAGGCACCCGGCTCCGCGAAGATCTCGTCGGGGTACCACTGCATGTGGATGCGCGGCGCGTCGATGGCTTGCTTCACGCTCATGCCGTATTCGACCACGTTGAGGATGCTTTCCATCGTGGTGGAAATGATGGTCGAGCCGCCGGGGCTGCCGGTCACCATGGCCAGCTTGCCGTCGTGCATCACGATGGTCGGGCTCATCGAGCTCAACGGCCGCTTGCCGGGTTCGATCTGGTTGGCGTTGCCCTGTACCAGTCCAAACTGGTTGGGCACGCCGGGTTTGGACGTAAAGTCGTCCATTTCGTTGTTGAGGAAAAACCCGGTGTCGCCCGCGATCTGCTTGATGCCGAAGTAGCTGTTGACGGTATAGGTCACCGCGACCGCATTGCCCTTGGCGTCCACCACCGAATAGTGCGTGGTGTTGGTGGCCTGGTACGGACCAAGGCTGCCCTGCACTTCCGATGACGGCGTGGCCTTGTCGGGCTGGATGCCGGCGCGCAGCTTGGCCGCGTGTTCGGCCGACAACAAGCGCGCGACCGGGTTGCGCACGAATGCCGGGTCACCGAGGTAGGTGTTGCGGTCGGCGAACGCGCGGCGCTCGGCCTCGATGAAGTAATGCGTGCTCTGGGCGGAATGGAAACCCCACTTGGCGAACGGATACGGGTCGATGATCTGCAGGGTTTCGCAGATCGTGGTCCCGCCCGAGCTCGGCGGCGGCGCCGAATAAATGGTGTAACCGTGGTAGCCGCACTCGATCGGCTTTTCCCATTGCACCGTGTAGGACTTGAAATCCTGCAGCGTCAGCAACCCGTGATTGGCCTGGCTGGCCTTGACCACCGCGGCGGCGATCGGGCCGGCGTAGAACGCGCGGGTACCCTCGTCGGCAATCAGTTGCAGCGTGTGCGCGAGCTGCGGCTGCTTCAGCACCTGCCCGGCTTGCCAGGGTTGGCCGTGGTCCAGGAACGTCGCCGCGACATTGGGATGCTGCTTGAAGTAGTCGATGGACGTATCCAGGATCCGCACGTCGCCCGGTTGCAGTACGAAACCGTCCCGCGCCAGCTTGATCGCGGGCGCCAGTACCTGCGCGCGGCTCAGCGTGCCGTACTTCTTCAACGCATCGTCGAAGCCCATCACCGTGCCCGGCACGCCGACGCCCAGGTAAGTGAGCGTGCTGCGCCCCTTCACCACCGTGCCCGCCGCGTTTCGCATCATGTCGGGCGTGGCGGCCAGCGGCGCCTTCTCGCGGAAGTCGAGGAACAGATTGCTGCCGTTGGCCAGGTGCAGCGTCATGAAGCCACCGCCGCCGATGTTGCCGCAGCACGGATGCACCACCGCCAGCGCGTAGCCGACGGCGACCGCCGCATCCACCGCGTTGCCGCCCTGCTTCAGGATGTCGACGCCGACCTGGGTCGCAAGGTGTTGCGCGCTGACCACCATGCCGTGCCTGGCCGTGACCAGCGGTTCGTCGGGACGCGTGGGTTGTGTCGCATCCGGCACCTTCGCCTGCAGCGGACCATCCTGCGCGGCGTGGGTGTCCTGCGGCAGCGCGAACGCAGTCGGCGCACAAACCCCGCAGGCGAGCGCAAGCAGAAGTGCGAAGGTAACCGCAAGTGATTTACGCATCACGAACCTCAGGTTGATGTGACCTGCATGATGGTGCACGGTCAACGGTGGCGCCACCCGTCTTTCCCTCTCCGTCCGAAAGAGGGGAACAAAACGGCACCCCACGCTTTCGCCGATGGAGCGAGGGAATCAAGCCTCGGCACCACCACGCCTGCTTCTACGGAAGATGGGGTTCAAGCCCGCAACGCTTCGATCACCGGTGCCACCTGCGCTTCACGGCCGAGCGCGCGACCCACCTGCGCAAGGCGATCAGCGAGCGTCGCTGCGTCCGGCGCGCACACGGTTGCGTGGCCGACCTTGCGGCCGGGCCGCGGCGACTTGCCGTAGTCGTGCCAATGGGTGCCCGGAACCGCCAGCATCTTGTCGCGGTCGGGCAGCGCTCCGATCCAGTTGAGCATGC
>JAICHS010000278.1 GCA_025924775.1 Rhodanobacteraceae bacterium | reverse complement strand
GTGGTGGCGGGGGTCGGGCCGGCGTTCGAAAACCTCGACGGCGAACCCGCGCTGCGCCAGCAACGTGGCGGTGAGCGCACCGACCAGCCCGGCGCCGATCAGCGTGACCCGTGGCAGGGCGGGTGGACTCATGCCGCCGCGCCGCGCCAGGCGATGGCCGCATCGGCGAAGCGCAGGCAATCGGAGAAGGTGTTGTACATGGGTGCCGGCGCGATGCGCAGCACGTCCGGTTCGCGCCAGTCGCCCAGCACGCCGTGCGCGACCAGGTGGTCGAACAGCGACTTGCCGGCGTCGCGGCCGGCGCGCACGCGGATGGAAAGCTGCGCGCCGCGGCGTTCGGGTTCGTCCGGGGTCAGGATTTCGAGCGTGTCACCCAGGCGGGTTTCGATCAGCCATGCAAGGTACGCCGTGAGGCGACACGATTTTTTGCGCAAGGCGGCCATGCCCGCACGCTGGAACAGTTGCAGCGATGCGCGCAGCGGCGCCAGCGCGAGGATCGGCGGATTGGACAGCTGCCACGCCTCGGCGCCCGGCGCGGGGTCGAACTCGGGACGCATCTCGAATCGCGTGGCCTGGTTGCGGCCCCACCAGCCTTCGAAGCGTGGAAGTTCAGCGTGGGCGTGGCGCGCGTGCACGAAGGCGCCGGCCACCGCGCCGGGACCGGCGTTCAAATACTTGTACGAGCACCACGCCGCGAAGTCGCAACCGGAATCGTGCAGCGCAAGGTCGATGTTGCCGGCGGCGTGCGCGCAGTCGAAGCCGACCCTGCAGCCAGCCGCGTGTGCGAGGCGCGTGATTTCGGCCAGTTCGAACGCCTGGCCGGTGAGGTATTGCACGCCCGGCAGCAGCACCAGGGCGACGCGTTGGCCGTGCTCGCCCAGCGCGCGTTCGATGGCGGCAAGCGACAGTGTGGCGCTGGCTTCGTCGGGATCGACCTCGATCAGCGCTTCGGCCGGGTCGTAGCCGTGGAAGCGGATCTGCGAGGCGGCCAGGTCACGGTCGGACGGAAACGCGTGGCGCTCGATCAGGATCGCGTGGCGCTCCGGCGTCGGGCGGTAAAAGCTCACCATCAGCAGGTGCAGGTTGGCGGTCAGCGTGTTCATCGCGACCACCTCGATGGGCTCCGCACCCACCACTTCGGCCAGGCCGTCGCGCACTTCCCGGTGATAGGGCAGCCACGGATGCCGCGCGTGCAGGTGGCCCTCGACGCCAAGGTGCGCCCAGTCGTCCAGCTCATCCAGCAAGGCCTGCCGCACCCCGCGGGGTTGGAGGCCGAGCGAGTTGCCGACCAGGTAGGTCTGCTCGCCGCCCGCGTGTGGCGGAATCAGGAAGGCGTCGCGCAGCGCGTGCAGCGGATCGGCTGCGTCCTGCGCGCGTGCCCATTCGGCGTCTGCGTGGAAGGTTGTAGGTGCTGTCATCCGCGAAACTCTTGTCTGGTCCGGATCTCAATCCGCGCCCGTCGGGAGCGGCGGGCGCGGGCAAAAGGAGACCTGATTGGTGCCACATCCCAGCATGACTCATGCACGCGGTTGGAAAATTTGTCGTCGTTCCGGGGCGCCCGCGGCTGCATTGCAAGCGAACCTGGAACCGGTTTTGCGAACCCTGCCAACACACGACCGATTCTGGTTCCGCCCGCAATCCGCGCGCGCGGCCCCGGGATGACTGGAAACATTGCTGACATATGGCATGAATCTGGAAAGAAGCAGCAGCGCGTTGCGCCTTTCTCCCGGAGGGAGAAGGGAAAAGTCGGCCTCGCGGTCAATGCTCTACGGTGGTGACAATCGATCGACAGCCCACGTCGAAGGTTGAAATCCAGTCCGCGGGCGCGCTTTCCGGGCGGATGCAGCGCACCTGGATTGCAATGTTCGAGCGAAATGCATAGACCTCGGTGTAGGTGTTCTTCTCGTGGTTCTCGCTGGCGGTGTAGCGCAGGCTGGAACTGCTGCCCGGTGCGCTGGCCGCGGCGTAACCCGGCAATTTGCGCGCGCGGGCGGTGCCGTCGTTCAAAAACTTCTGGAAGCCCCCGACGCCATCCACCTGTTCGGTGGTGACGGTGATGCGCGCCAGGGCGTTGGCGTCCCCGGGGTTCTTCACCTGCAGCGCGATGAACTGGCGCGCGCCGTCCCGTTTCTCCATCAGCACCGGCCAGGCGTCGGGTGCGGAAAACTTCACCGCGCCGCTGGCCAGCGAGTAATCCGCCGCGAATGCCGCGGGCGTCAGTGCGAGTGCACCGAGCAGGACAAAGCCAAACCGGGTCTTGCGATTCATGCAGCCTCCGCAGGCGTGGTGAAGCGTTGTCGAGGCAATCCCAGCCATTCCAGCGCGGCGCCGTGGAACGCGCGTTCGCGCTGGGCCGGCGCAAGCTCGAGTGCATCAATGCCACTGCCGGGCCGCTGTTCGCCCAGGGGAAACGGATAATCGGTGCCCAGCATCACGCGGTCGTCCCCCACGACGTCGAGAAGATAGCGCAGCGCCTGGGGGTCGTGCACGCAGGAATCGAAGTACAGGCGCTTGAAATATTCGCGCGGCGCGCGCGCGTTGTCGGTGGCGACGAGGTCCGGCCGCATCCGGAAGCCGTGTTCGATGCGCCCGATGGTGAACGGGAACGCGCCGCCGCCGTGCGCGAACGCGATGCGCAGGCCCGGCAGGCGTTCCAGCACGCCGCCGAAAATCAGGCAACAGGCCGCGCGCGATTGCTCGGCGGGCATTCCGACCAGCCACGGCAGCCAGTATTTCGGCATGGATTCCTTGCCCATCATGTCCCACGGGTGGACCAGGATCGCAGCGCCCAGGTCGGCCGCGGCCTCGAAGAACGGAAACAGTTCCGGCGCGTCGAGGTTCCGGTCGCCGACGTGCGAGCCGATCTGCACGCCCTGCAGGCCGAGCTGTTCGATGCAGTGCTCCATTTCCTCGATCGCGAGGCGCGGCGATTGCAACGGCACGGTGCCCAGCCCCGCGTAGTGCGCGGGATACCGGCGGCACACCTCGGCGGTGTGCTGGTTGAGGTGCCGGTGCAGTTCGCGCGCCTGGTTGGGCTTGGCCCAGTAGGAGAACAACACCGGCACCGTCGAAATCACCTGCACGTCCACGCCCAGCTTGGCGCATTCGTCCTTGCGAAATTCCGCGTCGAAGGCGTTCTGCCAGACCTCGCGAAAGAATTTGTTGCCGCGGTAAATGCGATGGTGGCCCTCGGCGTTCACCATCACCGGAAAGCGCGCATCGCCGTATTTCTCCGCGAGGTTCGGCCAGTCGGGCGGCAGGATGTGCGAGTGCATGTCAATCTTGAGCATCCGGCGAGTATACGGCGCCTGCCGGCGGAATCGGATCGGGCGCTGCGCACGGCGCGGGGGCGCGCGGCGAGGCTCAGGGGAAGTCGGGGTCAGAGTGCAATTTCGTGGGAAGAGCCTGGTCCAACGAGCATCCGCGTCAGAAATTGCACTCTGACCCCCGTTTCCCGGTTTCTTTACGCGGTGCCGGTATCGGCAAGCCGCCGCAAGCGCACGAACGCGGGCGCGACGTCCAGGTGTTCGGCGGTGATCCACGCATCGTTGTAGTAGGTGTCGGCGTAGCGTTCGCCGCCATCGCAGATCAACGTGACCACCGGGCCGGTTTCGCCCGCGGCCTTCATTTCCGCCATCAGTTGCAAGGCGCCGACGAAGTTGGTGCCGGTGGATCCGCCGCAGCGGCGGCCGAGCAATTTTT